>CALPUT020000043.1 GCA_943326825.2 Chryseobacterium gleum
AATAACCGCTGGAGCAACACAAGGTATTTATACGGCTATTCAAGCTTTTATTCATTTTGGAGAAGAAGTAATCATTTTAGATCCAAGTTATGACTGTTATGAACCAGCGGTTATATTAGCTGGAGGAAAACCAATTCATGTTTCTTTGAACGATGATTTTACTGTTGATTGGAATAAAGTGGAGGCTGCTTTTACAGCTAAAACAAAAATGATTATTGTAAATAATCCGCAAAATCCTTCAGGAACCGTTTTATCAATGCAAGATATTGAGCAGCTTGAAACAATTTTAGATAAACATCCTGATGTATTATTACTTTCTGATGAAGTATATGAATATATCACCTTCGAGGAAAAACATATTTCTGCAAATACGAGAGAAAAGTTAAAAGAGAAATCTATTATCGTTTCCTCTTTCGGTAAAACATTTCACATCACCGGTTGGAAAATTGGATATTTAGTAGCTCCAGAACGCTTGATGATTGAAATCAAAAAAGTACATCAGTTTTTAGTATTCTGTGTAAACAGTGTTGCGCAAGTTGCATTATCAAAATACATGGATCAAGTAGATGTAAATCAATTGGGAAGTTTCTACCAAGATAAACGCGATTTATTTAGAAATTTAATAAAAGATAGTCGCTTTGAACTATTAAAAAGTCAAGGTTCTTATTTTCAAGTTGCCTCATACGCTTCTATTTCAAATGAAAGCGATGTCGATTTTACAAAACGTTTGGTATTAGAACACGGTGTAGCAACAATTCCAATGTCCGTTTTCAATGCAGATGGAAAAGACAATAAACTCATTCGTTTCTGTTATGCAAAAGATACTGAAACATTAACCAAAGCATCAGAAAGATTATGCAAGATTTAGACGTTGTATTGGTTCAAGCAAATCAGCTTTGGGAAAATAAAGTGGGTAATTTAGATAATTATTCTTCATTATTAAATGAAGTTGCTACTTGTGATTTAATTATATTACCTGAAATGTTTCACACCGGATTCTCAATGAATGTTGAAGAGTTAGGGGAGGAAATGGAAAATTCAATTGGAATCAACTGGCTAAAAAAAATTGCTTCTCAGAAAAAATCAGCGATTTATACATCTTTGATTATCAAAGAAAATAATCAATTTTATAATCGTGGTGTGTTTGTTTATCCTGACGGTCAAATAGAAACGTATGATAAACGAAAATCTTTTGGTTTAGCTGGAGAAGATAAATTTTACACAGCAGGAACTGAAAAAAAAGTAGTCGAATATAAAGGATGGAAAATCCAATTACAGATTTGTTACGATTTAAGATTTCCTGAAATTGCAAGAAATAAAATTGAATCCAACCTTTTTCCAACTTACGACGTCTTACTTTATGTAGCCAATTGGCCCGAAAAACGAAACCTTCATTGGAAAACCCTACTAAGAGCAAGAGCTATTGAAAACCAATGTTATGTTATCGGTGTTAACCGAGTTGGTATTGATGGTAAAAAATTAAATTATTCAGGAGATAGTGTCATTGTGGATGCTTTGGGTAATGAAAATATGTGCACTCCATCATGTGAAAATCTACTAAAAATAAAATTACAAAAAGAGGAATTGGATAAAATCAGACGTGATTTACCGTTCCTAAAAGATTAAAGTTGTTAAATATTTAAACCTCTGTTTCTATAGAGATTAAATCATTTATATTTGTTCACTAAATTTTAAATTTAATTATGAAAAAAATTTATTTAACTATCCTTGGGATTACTGCTTTAACAAGTAGTTTTGCTCAAAGAGTTTCTGATGTAAAACAAGCAGCAGCAAAAAAAATATATGCTGGTGTTGATAATGCTAATGCAAAACCATCTAATACAGCTAAGGCTTTAGGTACTGTTGTTTGGACAGACGATTTTTCAAATCCAACTAATTGGACTATCGATAACGATGGTCAATCAGGTGCAAATTTTGGCTGGAAGCTAGGAACAGCTGAGCAAAGTTGGTACTTTACTTCAGGTATCAATTCTACAACAAAATTAAACAATTATGCACAAGTAAATAATGGAGTATATTCTTCTACACCTGCAAATAGTACACAGGCAGTTGGAGTTACATATACTATGACAAGTGCTGCGCCAATCGATATTCAAACATTAGCAGGAAGTGATAAAGCAGTATTAAACTTTCAACAATATGGAGCTTTATTTAACGATGACCAACAAGTTCAAATTAGTACTGATAGTGTTAATTTTGTTACAGTTTATACAAACAATAATAGAACAACTTTTCTTGGGAATAACCCAACTGCAATTTATACAAATCCAGAAAATATTTCTGTAAATATTTCAAATTTCATAACTGGCAATGCAGATAGTGTATATATTCGATTTAATTGGACTTCTAGATTTGCTTCTCAAACTTCAAAAGTAGCTTGGACAACTTTTGGTTGGTTTATTGATGATGTTAATATTACAACTTTACCAGATAATAATTTAACATTACTTGAACCTTTAGCTTTAGCAGGACCAATAGAATTAATTTATTCTAAAATACCTGTTAACCAAATTAGTCCAATCACATTTAGTGGTAAAATTTTAAATAATGGATCAGTTGATCAAAGTGCTGTTAATTTAAATGTAACAGTATCTGGGGGAGCAACTTATTCAGGAACTAGCTCAACAATTTTATCTTTAGATACTGCTTCTTATGTGACTAACACATTTACACCAACTGCAACTGTAGCTAATTATACTTATACTTTTACAGCAACCGGGCTAACTGATGACGTTCCTTCAGATAATAGCGCTACAGGAAGTATTTCAATAACAAATTCTGAATATAGAGTAGATAATGGAATAAAAACAGGTGGTATTTCAAACGTAAGTTCTGAACCAGAGGGTGCTTTAAAAATTGGGAATATATTTGAAATAATTAATGATGATAAAATTGATTCAATGTATATTACATTAACAACCGCTTCTGGAAATATTGGACAAGAGTTTTCTGGAGAAATTTGGTTTTATAATGGCACAGATTATGAATATCTTAATTCAACTGATTTCGTGACAATTACAGCTCAAAATAATGGTACGACAGTGAAATTACCATTACAATCAATTACAGATGTAACTGCAGGAATGGTTTTACTTGTAATGGGTTCTCACAGTGGTGGTGTTAATTCTGTTGAATTTGCAATGGCTCAAGATGTTCAAACTGGAACTGTTTTAGGTATTCCTTCAAGTGGTGATCCAGCTGATATTTTTCAATTAACAAACCCTTCAGCTTTAATGATTGGTTTATCTTTAAATCAAGATGCAAGCTTAACTGAAAATAATAATACTATTTCTGTTAGCAACATGTTCCCTAACCCAACTACAGGTTCAACTGCTGTTAATTACTCTTTAGATAATGCTTCTGAAGTTTCAATTAACGTTGTTGACGTTGCTGGAAAAGTTGTTTATTCTTCTACAGAAGGAACACAAGTTGCTGGTAAACACACTTCAACTATTGATGCTAGTTCATTCAATACTGGAGTTTACTATGTTACTGTTTCAACTAATGATTCTCAAGTGACTAAAAAATTGATCAAAAAATAATTTTTGAATCGTATATTTGAAGGGTCTTGTTTTACAAGGCCCTTTTTTTATGTCTATACTTTCAGAAAAGATATGCTAACGATGGGTTATTTGGGTTTATTTGTCATAACGTTTTTATCAGCGACAATTTTACCATTCTCATCGGAACTACTTCTAATTGGAATGTTGAAGAATGATTATTCTGTTTTCTATTGCATTTTAATAGCCACTCTCGGTAATTCCTTAGGAGGTTTGACAAATTACTTCATAGGAAAAATTGGAAACCCGTTATGGCTTCAAAAAATAGGCGTAAAGGAGTCTAAAATCATAAAACAACAATCGATAACACAAAAATATGGAGTTTGGTTAGCCCTCATTTCATGGGTTCCAATTATAGGAGATCCTTTAATGATTGCGTTGGGATTTTACCGTATTCCTTTTATTCCTTTTTTGATATTATTAGTTATTGGGAAAGCGGCGAGGTATTTGGCTGTTGGGTGGATGTTTTTTTAGTTTGCAGGTTTGAAAATTGCAGATTATTTTGATTCGATTGGAAAGATTTTTAAATGAATACTTTAATCTTCCTCCCTTGAGGGAGGATAGAGGAGGGTGACAAAATTTAATCTAATTTAAGATCTCTTTACTCATATTAATATTCTCAAATATCATCTCCCTTAATCCCTCCTCAAGGAGGGAAATTAAGCAAACTTGGAATTATTATTAATTAAAATAAGGTTTTATAATATTTAAAACTACGATCCTAAATTCCTGGTTTCAAGAACGAAACTTCAAAAAGTTTATCCCATTTTTTACCTGTACAGTAGATTTTTTTAGTCAATTTATTATACGCGATTCCGTTTAATACATCACCCATTAAACCTTTACCTGCTTTTTCTAGATCTGTGCAATCGATGATTGCTTCTACTTTTCCGTTTGATGGATTAATAACGATGATACTATTCGTCATCCATACATTTGCGTAGATTTTACCTTCGATGTATTCCAATTCATTTAAACGAGTAATTGGCCCTTTTTCATCGTATACTTCGATTACTTTTTCTAAATTAAATGTTTCCGCGTTTCTAAATGTAATTCGTTCGCTTCCGTCCGACATGATAATCGATTTTCCATCGTTACATAATCCCCAACCTTCGCCAGTATATGGAATATCTTTGATGATTTGTAGCGTATTTTTATCGTAAACAAAACATTTTTGTTCTTGCCATGTTAATTGAAAAATCTTCCCATTGATAATTGTAATTCCTTCACCAAAATAAGTTGCGTCTAAAGCAATAGTATTTTTGATTGAACCTGATTTCAAATCCACTTTTGCAATCATACTTTCGCCTCTTTGACCAGTACTTTCAATGAAAGTTTGATCATCAAATTCCAATCCTTGCGTAAAACTTGAGTTCTGATGAGTAAATGTAGCTTCTATTTTAGATTTCCAAAATTGCGGTTTTACATCTGAAAGAACACGAACCATTCGCTCGTCTGTTTGAATTGTTCCATCAGCTAAAGTCGATTGTAAGATTAAGTTTTTCGCACCTAATCCATAATAACTAGCATTAAATGGAAAAACGATTGTTGAAGAAGGCTTTCTCCACGTTTTAAAAACACTGTCATTATAGATCAGTTCTAATTTTTCGATATCATCAGAATTTACATTGATTTTTAGATCTATTTGTTTGTTCCAAACAGTTGCTAAATTTTCTTTGAATTCAAAAGTCGCTGGAATTTCAGAAGAATCACCTCCAGATAATAGTGGTTTAATGATCAGCGAAGCTATGACAAGCAATAAAAGACCTATGATGATGTATTTTTTCATTAGTTATAATGATTAAAGTGCTTTTTCAATATCATTTGCATCAATCCCGTTGTGAGATTCATGATAAATTACGTGTTTATTTTTAAAAACAATAGCTTGAGGTGATTGATGTACAACTCCCATTAAACTTTCTATTCGATTGGAAACTTCACGAAATTGAATTAAATCCAAATAGTAAACTTCACAGTTATCAATAGTCGTATTCCAATGTTTTTCAAATTGATTTTTCACCATTGATGAAATACTACATCTTGTACTGTGTTTAAAAATCAAAATAGCTTTGGCCGAATTAGCTGAATTATCCCATAATTCTTCCAATTGTGCAATTGAATTTAATTCCAACCAAGGAAAAGTAACTGATGTGCTTTTAGAAAAGAATCCCATTTTAACTTTTAATTAAATTCCAGAAGTAAATTGTTTCAAGAAACGAACATCATTTTCTGAATACAAACGTAAATCGTTGACTTTATATTTCAACTGCGTAATTCTTTCTACTCCCATACCGAAAGCAAATCCTGAATATACTTTAGAATCAATACCAGAAGCTTCTAAAACAGCTGGATCAACCATTCCACAACCTAAAATTTCTAACCAGCCAGTGTATTTACAAACATTACAACCTTTCGAATTACAAATTGAACATGAAACATCTACTTCCGCACTAGGCTCAGTAAATGGAAAATAAGAAGGACGCATTCTAATTTGAGCTTTCTCACCAAATAGCTCTTTTGCAAAGTATAAAAGTGTTTGTTTTAAATCTGCAAATGAAACATTTTTATCTATATACAATCCTTCCACTTGATGGAAGAAACAATGAGCTCTTGCCGAAATTGCTTCATTTCTATAAACTCTTCCTGGAGAAATTGTCCTAATTGGTGGTGTACTATTTTCCATCACACGAACTTGAACTGAAGATGTATGTGTTCTCAATGCCATTTCATTCTCCCCTTTTTCAATGAAAAAAGTATCTTGCATATCTCTTGCTGGATGCTCTGGTGCAAAATTCAACGCTGAAAAATTATGCCAATCATCTTCAATTTCTGGACCTTCAGAAACAGTATACCCTATTCTACTAAAAATTTCAATGATTTCACTTCTCACCAACATCAATGGATGTCTTGAACCAACATTTGAATCATCAGCAGTTCTTGATAAATCAATTGAATTATCTTGACTTGAAGTGGATTCTAGTTGTTCTTTATACTGAGCTAATTTTTCTTCTGCTACTGTTCTTAAGCTATTTAATAACTGACCAACTTCACGCTTTTCCTCATTTGGAACAGCTTTTAATTCACTAAATAAATCTTTGATAATACCTTTAGAACCTAAAAAGTGAATTCTAAAATTTTCCAATGTTGTCGCATCTTCAATTTTGAAATCATTTATCTCATTTGTAATTAATTCAATCTTATTTTTCATTTTTATTCAAATAGAACCAACTTATCTGGATTTTACACGTCTATATTACAATTCATTAAAGAATTTTAATAATGAAACTATCCTTCACTTTCAACGTACGAAGGTAATAAATTAATAAAGAGAATTTAAAATTTAGAAATATAAAAAAATTAATATATCTTTAATTCGAATTTTTTTAATGATTAAAGAAAATAATACACTAAAAATGAAAATATTATTCAACAAAACACTACTAATATTAAGTGTGTCTTTAATGATATTAGTTGTAGGTTGTAGAAAGAAAAAAGATACTATTGCAGCAATAACAGTTACAAATAAATCTACTGGTAAGGCAGTAGAAAATGCAAAGGTAACTTTATCACCTTCAAACCCAAGCCAGCAAGTTGATGAAAGAGTTACAAAAACAATGAATACAAATTCAAACGGTGTTGCTTACTTTAATTACAATGATTTATATCAATTAGGATCCGCGGGGGTTTGTATATTAAATATTAAAGCTTTGAAAGATGCTTCAACTGGTTCAGGAATTATTAAAATAGAAGAAGAAAAAACAACGAGTGCTGGTGTTACGATAATCTAGCAATTCATTGAATTAAAATTGTATGAAAGTAAAATTGAAATATATCATATTGCTCTTTTTGTCGATTAGTATTTTATCGACATTCAGTGCTTGTAAAAACAAAGATGCATCTGTTTTAAAAATTTATATTCGCTCAAAAAACAACGAATTATTAGCCGATACTAAAGTTGTCATTATTGGAGATGTCAAATCGAATCCTCCAACAAAAGAATATGTCGATACTGCAAGTACAAATGCATCAGGTTATGCTACTTTTGATATGCAACCTTATTTTGACTTGGCTGGAGAAAAAGAAAATCCAACTGGTTATTTTGATATTGTGTTTAAAAAAGACACAAAAACAGGATCAGGTCGAGTTAGATGTCGAGTTCATATAACAACAGTAGAAACACTTTATTTTACAGAATAATAATAATGATTTAAACCTTATATAAAATGAAAATAATATCTAAAAAAACATTCTTATTTCTTAGCATCATTGCTTTAGTTGCTTTAGTTGGGTGTAGAAAGAAAAAAGATACAATAGCAGCAATAACAGTTACAAATAAATCTACTGGTGCTCCTGTTGTTAATGGAAAAGTTGTGCTTTATGCTACATCTACAACAGGTCATCAAGCTGCAGTAACAGTTCATGATACAGCTTATTCAAATGGAAGTGGTGTAGCTTATTTTAACTTCAATAATGTTTATCAATTAGGTCAAGCTGGTGTTTGTGTTTTAAACATCAAAGCTTCAAAAGACAATTTATCTGGTGAAGGTATAATTAAAATTGAACAAGAAAAATCGACAAGCGCTGGAGTTTATATTCAATAAAATTTAGTATTAAATCTACTAGCTGTCTTTAATATAAAGACAGCTTTTTTATTTAAATAACTTTAAACCAATCATTAAAACATCATCAACTTGTTCATAATCGCCTTTCCAATCGTAAAAAGCAGTCAACATAAAGCTTCTTTGATCTTCCAAACTGTATGAAACAATTTTATTCATATTTTCTTTTAAACGATTGTGTTTGTATTTTTTTCCCTTAGAACCTCCAAATTGATCTGGATAACCATCAGTAAACATATACAATAAATCGCCATTTTGATATTGAACATCTATTGTATTAAATAAATTAATCTCTTCCCCAAAAAATGAACCTACTGGAAATTTATCTCCTTTGATAATTTTCAACTCTCGCTCATTTACTATGTACAATGAATTAAATGCGCCACTGAAATGAACTTGATTTGTTATTTTATGAATAGAAATAAGGCTGATATCCATTCCATCTTTCACAATACTATTTTCTGATTCTTGGTGTAAACTTTCTGTTAACCAATTATTTACAGCATCTAATATTTCACCTGTTTTGATTATTCCTTTTTCAAGAACTGCTTTATTCAATAAATTATAATTAACCAATGAAATCAGGGCTCCTGGAACACCATGGCCTGTACAATCTGCTGCAGCTAAAAAAATATGTGTATCAGTTTCTGCAATCCAATTAAAATCTCCACTAAGTATGTCTTTAGGTTGATAAATAACAAAAGAATTTGGTAAGATTTTGTTCCATAAAGATTTTGGAGGTAAAATTGCTTCTTGAATTCGTTGTGCATATTTTATACTATCCTTGATATCTTTATTTTGTGTTTCTACTAATATGTTTTTTTCTTCAATAATTTTATTTTGAGCTTCAACTGCTTGCTTTTGTTTAAGGATTATTTTATTGATTTTCGATTTTTCACGTAAATTGTAAATGATAAAAATCACCAATAAAAGAATCAAGCTGAAGCCTATACGAAAAACATTTATTTGAAAATTCTTTTTATCTATTTCGGAATTTGTTTTTAATAATTCTCTTTTACGTTTTTCGCTTTCATACTTTGTTTGCATTTCAATCAAATTTCGAGCATTTGCAATACTGTAAATTTGGTCTTCTAACTTTTCATTTTCTTTGAAATAATAATTTGCTTTTTTGAAATTATTCGTTAATTCATATACATTAGAAAGCGATTCAAAACTATGTTGAAGTTGATTTTTTAATTTATATTGTTTTGAAAGTAATAAACTTTTTAATAAATAAGAAATTGATTCTTGGTATTTTTTTTGTGCGATTTTCACATCGCCAATTTCATTATAGACTGAAGCAACACCTATTATATCATCATTTCTTTGAAAAACTAAAAGAGATTGATTTATTTGACGAGTTGCTGTAGATAAATTGTTTAATCGTCGATTAATATTACCTAAATTCAATAAAATGTATGGTAGATTATCAGCATTCGAAATTTGACTATATTTCAATGAAAGCTCGAAAAAATTTTTCGCCTTCACCAATTCATTTCTTATTGCATAAATTGAACCTAGATTATTGTATGAATCCGATAAACCCTCATAATGCTTAGACTCGGTATCAATTTTTATCGATTTATTAAAGTAATTATTTGCTACAGATAGTTTATCAATATCAACATAAACCAAGGCAATATCATTATATAAATCACTCAACAAAGCACTATTAGGATGAGTCTCTAATAATTTTTCAGCTATTAAATAACTTTGTAAAGAACTCGAATAATCACCTCTCCTATAATATACAACCCCAATATTAGTATGTGCTTTTATTATACCTTTTTGGAAATTTAATATCTCTGCCAATAATCTAGCTTTCTGGGCATAGCGTAAAGAAATTGTAGGATTAATCGTATTTAATTTTTCAGACAATTCATTGAATAAATGAACTCGAATCGTGTCTCTTCTTGAGGTTTTTAGTTTATTGTACAGCGAATCTGTTTCTCTCGTTTGCGAAAAACAAGAAATTCCAATGAATAATGTAAATACAATTCTTAAAATAATCTCCATTAACCTTACTTGATAATACAAGAATTTGCTTAAAAATACATATTATATTGAATTTCTCAAATTGTAGTTCTAATATCCTTAATGTTCAACTGCAATGTTTCTCTATTATTCCATGAATTAGTTTCTAAGGTATAAATAATATCAAATGGAACTCCATTGGCAACCAAATCAATTTTTTCAGCCATGTTAAAACCGATTGCTTCTAAAACAACATCACAAGTTGGTTGCGTTAAGGTCAATTTCAAATGTTCATCTTTCAAAATGCGAATATCTTTTGAAAAGACATTTTTAGAAATAAAAACGGGCTTCATGTTTCCTGGACCATGAGGCTCTAACTGATTCAAGATTCGCTTTAAACGAGGTATTTTCATACGATTCTCTTCAGTTGTAAAAATTTCATTGAAATCTAATTCAATATCTACTTTCTCAATTGGTGCTAAATCTTCAATATCAATTCTTTTCCCAACAACTTCTTCAAATTTCACCTGAAATGCTGTAAGATTCTCTTTTGATAAAGTCATTCCTGCAGCATGTTTATGTCCACCGAATTGTTCTAATAAATGTTCACATTCAATTAGTGCTTCATGAATATCAAAATTGTTGACCGTACGAGCTGAACCTGTAATCATTCCATTTGATTCCGTCAAAACAATCGTTGGTTTAAAATGTTTTTCAATCAATCGAGAAGCAACAATTCCCACAACTCCTTTGTGCCAATTTTCATTAAATACAACCGTCGATTTTTTAGAAGTATATTTCACATCAGAGGCAATTTGAGTCAACGCTTCTTCAGTCATTTCTTTATCTAATTCTCTTCTTTCTAAATTATCGTTATTGATTTCATTGGCAATTTGCTCAATTTCTTCACGATTATCCGAAATCATTAATTCAACCGCATGTTTTCCAGAACGTAATCTCCCTGCCGCATTAATTCTAGGAGCAATGATGAAAACAACATTCGTCAAGGTAACTGGAAATTCTTTTTTAGCAATTTTTAATAATTCTTGAAAAGCAACTCTTGGATTATCATTCAACTGTTTTAAACCAAAATAGCAAAGTGTTCTATTTTCACCCGTTATAGGAACGATATCTGCACCAATACTGATGGCTAACAAGTCTAAGTACTCAAACAATTCCGATTGATCCCATTGATTTTTTTGAATCAACGCTTGCAATAATTTAAAGCCAACTCCACAACCAGACAATTCTTTATAGGGATAATCACAATCTTTTCGTTTTGGATCTAAAATAATTCCATCTGGCAATTCATCTCCCGGATTGTGATGATCGCAAACGATAAAATCAATGTTTTTTTCTTTCGCATAAGTCACCTTATCAACTGATTTGATCCCGCAATCCAAGGAAATAAT
>CALPUT020000044.1 GCA_943326825.2 Chryseobacterium gleum
TTAAATAAATTATCTTTGTACTAAAATTAAGCAATTCATTCATGTCTTTAAATAAATACAACGAAGTTCTTCAAAAATCAATGCCTTTGGCTGGACTTGAACATCCAACTGAAATTCAAAATTTGTGCTTTTCGAAATACAAACAAGGAACTGATTTTATTGCCATTGCACCAAAAGGTTCAGGTAAATCAACTTCAATTGTTACAGGAGTTATCCAACGCTTAGAAAAAGCTACCGAAGATGATGCTCCACGTGCTATTATTTTTGTTGAGAACAAAGAAAGAGCTTTGGAAATGGAAGCTTTATTTCTGAAACTTGCAAGAAGAACAGATTTAAGAGTTGTTGTAGTTTATGATAAAGGAATTAAAGTAAGACAACGTATTGATTTGTATCAAGGTTCAGATATCGTAATCGGAACGCCAAAAAGAATTCAAGAAATGTATCATCAAAATGGAATTAACACAGCAAATGTGAAATTGTATATCATTGATGATGCTGAATTAATCATGAAGCAAGGGTTTCATACGCCTATAAATCGAATTTACGAAAGCATTTCTAAATGTCAGTCTATTATGTATGCAAATGAATATGAAGCTCGGATGGAAAAAGCAATCGATCTCATCATGAAAAACCCTGACATTATTGAACTTGAAGAAGAAATTGAAAAAAATGAAGCATAATTCCTTTGTTTTAAGAAATTAAATTTGTAATTTCCCTTTGCCTTGATAAAACGAAGATATGAAAACAGCAACAACTGAAGGGATTAATATTACAGTTAACACAAAATATAGAGCAGATTTATCAAATGTTCTAGAAAGTCAATTCTTTTTCAATTATACGATTGAAATTAAAAACGAAAATCATTTCGACGTTAAATTAATGCACAGAAACTGGTATATCTTTGATTCTATTAATGAACCTAAGATTGTAAGTGGCGAAGGCGTTATTGGAGAACAACCGATTTTAAAACCAGGTCAATCATTTACATATACAAGTGGTTGCGATTTACTTTCGGAAATTGGCTACATGAAAGGATTTTACACATTTGAAAATCAAATTACAGGAGAAAATTTACATGTTTTCATTCCAACTTTTGAAATGTATTTTCCAGGAAAATTAAATTAATTTTTAAACCTTATTTATTGGCTTTTTGTAAAACAAAAAGCCAATAAATACAATAAACAGTATTGAAAAACCACCAATCAAAAAATACATATTCATTTTTTGATTTTTCATTTTCTCAAATAATTCACTTTCTCGATTCGATTGAATTAATTTTTGTTCCTTTTCTTGAAGGATTAAATCCATTTCAGAGGCATTAATTAAATCTATTTTATCACTTTCTAACAAAATACTTTTTACTTTTAAATATTCTTCCATCAACTGAAATGCCTTAACGAAATCTTTTTTTGATTTATAAACCTTAATGATTGCATCTAAAGCGTCCATTTTCTCTACCAGCAAACCTTTTTTAGATGCAACTTCAAGTGATTTATTATAATTTTCAATTGCTTTTGAATGATTTTTAACTTCCAAATAATACTCACCAATATTAAAATAGCTTTCCGAAATAGCTTTCCAATTATGACATTCTAATCTCAATTTTAATGCTTTTTCAAAATTCAACAATGCTCCTTCTAAATCATTTTCTTCAAAACATACAATAGCTAAATTATTGTAACCATGTGATGCTTGAATTTTTGAACCTGCCTTAACGTTTAAAAATGTGCTTTTTAAAAAGTACTTAGAAGCTAATTTATTATCACCTCTTAATTGATATACAATCCCAAGTCTTGTCCAGGCATTCGCCTCCGATTCAATTTTCTTGTATTTTTGAGTTTGTTTAATATAATGTAAAATAATTTTTTCAGCTTTGTCTAATTGATTTAAATCAGTATAAGATTTAGCAATATTTATTTCTGCTAAAAACTCAGAAGTTGGATCTTCCGATTTTTGTCCAGCTACTAATGATTTATTATACCAAATAATTGCATTTTTAGGTTCCCCCATTAAGTTATATCCATTGCCTATTTCACTTAAGGTTTCAGTTAACAAGGTATAATCCCCTATTTTTTCAAAATAATATTTCGCTTCTTTTAGTACTTGAATTCCTTTTAATCCTTTACCGTCACGAATTAAAAAACTTCCTTGAGCTCTTTTGCCTGATGCAATTGCGAAATAAGATTTTTTTTCTAGGCCTTCGAGCAACAACTCATTTGACAAAACTTTAAGTGAATCAATTGAACCTCTTAGGTATTCATTCCATAAAACGAGTGAAATTTTAGTCTTTGAATCAATGTCTTTAGCATTTTTAAAGTCCGAATAATTAAACTTTTGTTCTTGACTAAACAATGAAAAAACTAGAAATATAGATGCTACAATTAACCACTTCATGAAACGAAAATAAGAACAATCTTTTAAATGAATCTTACACTTATAAAAAAAAATAAACGTTTATTCATTTCCAACAAATTTTCTATTGTCAGACAATTTACATTGCTTAAATTTACCTCAAAAAAGAAATTCATATGGCAAACGCATTATTTAATGTTCCAAAAGCGATCAATGAACCAGTTAAAGGTTACGCTCCAGGATCTCCAGAGAAAAACGAATTAATTGCAACATACAAACAAATGCTTCAGCAAGAACCAATCGATGTACCTATGTACATTGGAGGGAAAGAAGTAAGAACAAATGATAAAAAGAAAATGTCTCCACCACATGATCACAATGTGACTTTAGGACATTTCAATTACGGAACTGCAGAACACGTTCAACAAGCTATCGATGCGGCAATGGCTGCTAAGAATGAATGGGCAAATTTACCTTGGGAACAAAGAGCATCTATCTTTTTAAAAGCGGCTGATTTATTAGCTGGACCTTTTAGAGCAAGAGTAAATGCGGCTACTATGTTAGCACAATCTAAAAATGTATTCCAAGCAGAAATTGATGCAGCTTGTGAATTAATTGATTTTTTCAGATTTAACGTACAATATTTAACTCAAATCTATAGCGAACAACCTGATTCTTTACCAGGAATGTGGAATAGATTAGAATATAGACCTTTAGAAGGTTTTGTTTTCGCATTAACTCCATTTAATTTTACTTCAATTGCAGCAAACTTATGTGCAGCTCCTGCAATGATGGGGAATGTTGTAGTATGGAAACCAGCAGATTCTCAAATGTATTCTGCTCAAGTTTTAATGGAATTATTCCAAGCTGCTGGATTACCTGATGGGGTTATCAATTTAGTATCTGTTGATGGTCCTGTTGCTGGAGATGTAATTTTCAAAAACAAACATTTCGCAGGTTTACACTTTACAGGTTCAACTGCAGTTTTCAGACATTTATGGAAAGAAATTGGAAACAATATTGAGAAATATGTTTCTTACCCAAGAATCGTTGGTGAAACAGGTGGTAAAGATTTCGTGATGGTTCACAAATCTGCTGTACCAGCTGAGGTTGCAACTGCACTTTCAAGAGGAGCTTTCGAATTCCAAGGTCAAAAATGTTCAGCTGCTTCTAGAGCATATGTTCCAAGTTCAACTTGGGGAGAAGTAAAAAGAATTTTAGTAGAACAAGTGAACTCATTTAAAATGGGAACACCAGAAGATACTTCAAACTTTGTAAATGCTGTGATCGATGAGAAATCATTTGATAAAATTGCAGGATACATTGATTTTGTAAAATCTCAAAATGATGCTGAAATTATTTGTGGTGGTAACTACGATAAATCTAAAGGATACTTTATTGAGCCTACAGTTGTAGTAACAACAAATCCAAAATTCAGAACAATCGTTGAAGAAATATTTGGCCCTGTTTTAACAATTTACGTTTATGAAGACGATAAATTTGAAGAGACTATGGAATTGTTAGATCAAACTTCAGATTATGCTTTAACAGGTGCTATCTTAGCGAATGATCGTTACGCTATTAACTTAGCAATTAAAAAATTAGAAAATTCAGCTGGTAACTTCTACATCAATGATAAACCAACTGGAGCAGTAGTTGGACAACAACCATTTGGTGGAGCTAGAGGTTCAGGTACAAATGACAAAGCAGGTGCTGCGATGAATTTATTACGTTGGGTTTCTGCAAGAACAATCAAAGAAACTTTTGTTCCAGCAACAGATTATAGATATCCTTTTTTAGGTTAAAATAAAATCTCAAACACAAAAAAACCGATTCAATGTTTGAATCGGTTTTTTTATGACATTAAATTTCTATTTCTTCTTATAGACAAATTTCGCATTTCCCTTTCCTTCCTGTGTCAAGGTTAATTCTGATTTGGAAGATTCAATTACTGAAAAAACTCTGGTATCAACATTTGGATCATTTGAAAATGCCATCGTTAGAGTTTGACTTTTAAAAATATAATAAACACCTGAATTTGAATAAGAAACATTGTTTTTTGATCCTAATTCTGAAACAGTACCATCTGACCTTTTGTCTTTTGAGAAAATTAAAGTTTGAGAAATCGAATCTCCTACATTTTGACCATTAATGCTTTGTAATTCCCATTCACCGCTTAATTTTTTATTCAACACACTCTCTGGCGAACATGCAAAGAAGATAACCGATAATATTACTATAAAGCCAAGACCTTTTTTCATTGTTTGAATTTTTGAATCAATCAAATGTAAGATTTTTTTAACATTCAAAAAAATGACTTATGTTTCAATTTTTAATTTAATCGCGTGATTAAGTTTATATTTGTAAAGAAATTATTGGTAAAATGAAATTAGTAATCTTATTGTTTATATCCATATTTGCCTTTAGCGCTTGTAAGAAAAAAGATCAAAAAGACCAAGCTCATAAAGACGAAGGTATTATTACAAAATATATCGCAGATAATAACTTAACTGCAACAGCAACTGGTTCAGGTTTATATTATGTTATGGAAAACATTGGAACAGGCATAAAACCAAATCCAGCATCTCAAGTTAAAGTTGCTTATAAAGGCTATTTTACTGATGGTTCTGTTTTTGATCAAAGTGCTGCTTCAGGCATCACTTTTGGATTACAAAATGTCATTAAAGGATGGACTGAAGGTATCCCCTATTTTAAAAAAGGTGGTAAAGGTAAATTAATAATCCCATCAGCTTTAGGTTATGGGCCAAATGGCACAAATGGAATTCCTGCAAATTCAGTGTTAATTTTTGATATTCATTTGATTGATGTTTATTGATTGATCAGAAAAGTTTACTTCAAACACTTAAAATAATCAAACGGCTCTAAACAATCATTGCATTGATATTGTGATTTACAAGCCGTACTTCCAAATAAACTTACCATTCTTGTATTCACTGATTTGCATTGTGGACAAGGAACTTTAGGAGGTTCGGCAAATAAAACACTTTTATCTACCTCATCTTGTGGTGGCGCAATACCATATTCTAACAATTTCTGTTTTCCTGACTCTGTAATCCAATCAGTACTCCAAGCCGGAGATAAAGTTAAATCTACAGAAACCAAAGAAATTCCTTTTTCATTTAATTTAGCAATAATTTCTTCTTCAATTAACTTCATTGCTGGACAACCACTATAAGTTGGAGTAATTACAACTTTACATTTGTCCTCAATTAATTCAACTGATCTGATAACCCCTAAGTCAACAACAGTCAACACAGGGATTTCAGGATCAAAAACTTCTTCTAAATAATTCCAAATTTCTTTTTCAGTTACCATGTCATATTTGGGTATGCTCGCTGCATGTACTGCATTTCTGCTAACAAATAACCAAATGCTTCTGTATGTAAACCTTTTCTACCTCCTTCTTGAATCCAATTATTAGAAGGAATAGTCAAAGTTGCCTGCTCAAAAACATCATTTACTGTCTTCGTCCATTCAGCTTTAATTTCTTCAGTCGAAGGTATAATGTTTTCAGCAATCAAAACAGAATCTACGTCATCTTTATAGAAAATTTCATTCGTATATTTCCATAAAGCGTCTAACGATTCTTGAATTCTATTATGTGATTCTTCAGTCCCATCACCTAAACGAATTACCCATTCAGAAGTATGTTTCAAATGATATTTCGTTTCTTTCAATGACTTTTCAGCTATTGCTGCTAAATGTTGATCTGAAGAATGTTGTAATTTTTCAAAAAGTGGTTTTCTGTAAGCATCGAACAAAAATTGACGCATGATCGTCTTACCAAAATCACCATTTGTTTGCTCAACCAGCAAAAGATTTTTATATTCTCTTTCATAACGAAGAAATGCCAAAGCATCACCATCTCTTCCTTTCCCTTCTAACTCGCCGGCATAATTCAACAAACTTGTTGCTTGCCCAATTAAATCCAAAGCCAAATTAGTTAAGGCAATGTCTTCTTCTAAAATTGGACCATGACCGCACCATTCTGAAACTCTGTGCCCCAAAATCAAACTATCATCAGCTAATCTTAAAACGTATTCGTATAAAGCTTTTTGTTTTTCCATAATCATAAATTAAAGATGTTAGATATTAGTTTAGACATTAGATTTAAAAACCTCTAATGTCTCGTTTCTAACATCTCGTTTCTATTTTACATATGTGAGATTCCGTCTGGAACATCATAAAATGTTGGATGACGATAAATTTTAGAATCTGCTGGTTCAAATAAAGCATCCGATTCAGATGAATCATTTGCAAAAACATTATTAGATTCGATTACCCAAATACTAATTCCTTCCGATCTTCTAGTATAAACATCTCTTGCATTTTCAATAGCCATTGTTGAATCTGCAGCTCTTAAACTTCCTACGTGCTTATGATTTAATCCTTGTTTGCTTCTGATAAACACCTCCCAAAGAGGCCATTCTTTTTTACTCATATCTTTTGAAGATTTTTAGATATTTAGATATTTAGATATTAGATAATTAGATGTTTTTTCGGTCTAATTTCTAACTTCTATAAATCTAATTTCTAATATTCTATTTATTTTTTCTTTTCTCAGCAAAGGCCAATGCAGCTTCACGAACCCACATTCCATCCTCTTTTGCTTTACGGCGAGCATCTACTCTTTCTTTATTACAAGGACCATTTCCTTTAACAACTTCCCAAAATTCAGCCCAATTAATTTCACCAGTCTCATAATGTCCAGTTTCTTTATTTAGCTTTAAATCTTTATCAGGAATTGTTAAACCAATCATTTCTGCTTGTGGAACTGTAACGTCAACAAATAATTGTCTTAATTCATCATTTGTACTTCGTTTAATTTTCCAATTCATTGATTGAGCTGTATGTTTAGATTCAGCATCATTTGGTCCAAACATCATTAATGCTGGCCACCAAAAACGATTCAAAGCATCTTGTGCCATTTCTTTTTGAGCAGGTGTTCCTTGCGCTAAATGAGCAATAATTTCAAAACCTTGCCTTTGATGAAAAGATTCTTCTTTACAAACACGAACCATCGCTCTTGCATAAGGTCCGTATGAGCATCTACACAAAGGAACTTGATTCATGATTGCGGCACCATCAACTAACCACCCAACAGCACCCATATCTGCCCATGAAAGTGTTGGATAATTAAAAATTGATGAATATTTAGCTTTCCCTGAATGCAAATCATCGATAGTCTCTTCTCGATCAGCACCTAAAGTTTCTGCAGCAGAATATAAATATAAACCATGACCTGCTTCATCTTGAACTTTAGCTAGTAACACAGCTTTTCTTCTAAGATTTGGAGCACGTGTAATCCAATTACCTTCAGGTAACATCCCTACAATCTCTGAATGCGCATGTTGGGAAATCTGACGAATCAACGTTTGGCGATAATCATCTGGCATCCAATCATTGGGCTCGATTTTAATATCGTTGTCGATTTTTTCTTGAAAACGTCTTTCTAATTCTAAGATATTTTTGTCTTCCATTTAATTATAGTTCTTCGCTTAGGACAAATTTAATCTTTTTTTAGCTTTATTCAAAAGAATGATAGTTAGCAATAAAAAATTATTAATTCTATTCTGATTTTATATGAACAAGTACACTTCACCTTCGCTTTTCAACCATTCATAGAAAAGTTGATAATTTAAACTTTTGCTGTTTAAAAAAAATCTAAATTTGCTCCACTAATAAAATTTAACAAATATGAGTTTTAGGAAAATAGCATTTGTATTTTTCAGTTTATCCATTCTAAGCTTTACTTCTTTCTCACAATCGAAGTATACAATGAGTGGAACAATCATTGATAAATCAACAGGTGAAGGCTTAATCGGAGCACAAGTTAGAGTAAAAGATCTAGCAGGAGTAGGAGCTTTGACAAATGAATATGGTTTTTACTCAATAAGCTTAATTGGAGGGAAACATACATTTGAATTTTCATTCATAGGTTATGAGCCTCAAACTTTAGAAATCGATTTAATTGAAAATAAAAAATTAAATATCGATTTACTCATTCCAGCTAAAGATAAAGAGTTAGAAGAAGTTGTAATTACATCAAAAAAGAAAGATGAAAATGTAAAAACGGCTCAAATCGGTGCTGAAACATTAGATCCAAGACAATTATCAAAAGTGCCCGTGATTTTTGGTGAAAAAGACATTATTAAAACAATGCAATTAACACCTGGAATTAAAAGTGGGGGAGATGGAAGTTCTGGCTTTTATGTTCGTGGTGGATCTTCGGATCAGAATTTAATTCTATTAGACGAAGCTCCTGTTTACAATGCTTCTCATTTACTTGGTTTCTTTTCTACATTTAACAGTGATGCAATTAAAACAGCAACTATATACAAAGGAACTCAACCTGCTCAATATGGTGGAAGATTAGCCTCAGTTTTAGATATTAGAATGAATGAAGGGAATAACCAGAAATATAGATTAAGTGGGGGTATTGGATTAATATCTTCAAAATTAAACCTTGAAGGTCCAATTCAAAAAGGAAAATCTTCATTCTTAATTACTGCTAGAAGAACCTATGCTGATGTATTTTTAAAATTATCAAAAAAAGAAACTTTAAAAAACAGTTCACTTTACTTCTATGATGTTAATGCTAAATTAAATTACAGAATAAGTGATAAGGACAAAATTTATTTATCAGGTTATTTTGGTAGAGATAAATTAGGTGTAACTGGATTTGGGTTAACTTGGGGGAATGTTACTGGGACAGCCCGTTGGAATCACATTATCAATGAAAAAATGTTCTCTAACACTTCTTTTATTGTGAGTAACTATATTTACAATATCGGAATCAAATCTAATGATATCGATATTTCTATCAATTCAACACTTCAAGATTACAACTTGAAACAAGAATTTCAATACTTTGCGAATTCTAGAAATAAAATAAAATTTGGTTTCAATTCAATTCACCATAGCATCATTCCTGGACAAATTGAAGCAAGTGCTGGTTCTGGTGTCAACACGATCAAATTAAAACCAAAATTAAGTTGGGAAAACGCCGTTTTCTTAAGTAATGAATGGTCTGCTTCTGAGAAAATAAATATTAATTATGGTGTTCGTGTTTCTGCTTTTTCACTTTTAGGAAATGGTGGAGAGTTCTATACATATGATTCTAAAGGATTAGTCAACTCAACAACCTCATACGCAACAAACAAAATAATTAACACATATTATAACTTTGAACCTCGTATTTCAGCGAGTTTTGTATACTCTAAAACAGCATCTATTAAAGGAGGCTATTCAAGAAATGTTCAAAATGTTCATTTAATTTCAAATTCTACAGGCGATAACCCAACGGATATTTGGATTCCAAGTAGTCAAAATATTAAATCTGAAATTTCTGATCAGGCTTCAATCGGATGGTTTAAAAACTTTAAAGAAAATAAATATGAAGTAAGCATTGAATCATATTACAAAGCAATGCAAAATCAAATTGATTATAGAGATGGAGCAAATACACAAGCGAATGATTTATTAGAAGGTGAATTACTTTATGGAATTGGTAGAGCATATGGTTTAGAAACTTATATCAAAAAAACATCAGGGAAATTTACAGGTTGGATTAGTTATACTTTATCTAGAACAGAAAAAAAGATTAATGGTGTTAATAATGATCAATGGTATGCTGCTAAACAAGATAGAACGCATGATTTATCAGTTGTAGGGATTTATGATTTAAATAAGAAAATTACAATTTCAGCGACATTTGTTTATTACACCGGTAACGCTGTTACTTTACCTTCTGGAAAATACTATATGAATAATCAAGTTCAATGGCTTTACACTGAAAGAAATGGTGGAAGAATGCCAGCATATCATAGAATGGATTTAGCTGTGACATGGTACCGAAAACAAACTGCGAAATATGAAAGCAGTTGGAATTTCTCTGTATTCAATTTATATGGTCATGAAAACGCTTATAGTATTTCATTTAGAGAAAGTGCTGATGGAACTAAAACGGAAGCTGTTCAAACAAGTTTATTTAAAATGATTCCAGCTATTTCTTATAACTTCAAATTTTTATAATGATGCATATTAAAAAACTTATTTTCTCAGGAATTATTGGGCTTTTTGCAGTTACAAGTTGTCAAAAAGTTATCAATATTGATTTAAAAGATTCTACTCCTCAGTATGTCATTGAAGGTCAAGTAAACGAAGGAGATTCTGTTCATATCATTTCGATAACAAAATCTTCACTATTCAGTGCGAATAATACATTTCCTTCTGTAAGTGGCGCGATTGTTAGCATAACAGACAACTTAGGGAACAACGAAGTATTAACAGAAGTCGAACCAGGAAAATACAAATCAGCTCATCTAATCGCTTATGAGGGGAGAACATATACTTTAAATATTCAAGTTGACGGAAAAACATTTACCTCATCTTCCACAATTCCGACTCAAGTTAATTTAGACTATATTTTCTTTATTCCAGATAGTTTTAATGAAGGAGCCTACACTCCTATTCCAATTCGTCAAGATCCTGCTGGAATACAAAACAACTATCTATTTAATTTATATTTAAAACGTTCAGGTGAAACTGCTTGGATAAGAGATTCTGCAATTATGGTAGTTGATGATGTTTTTTCTGATGGAGTAACGACTGAACAACCATTATTTGGTCAATTAGGGAAGTTTATGCCAAACGATTCATTAATGATTACATTAAAATGTATTGATAGAAGTGTCTATAAATATTTCTTTTCATTGAGTTTAAATGGCCCAAATGGTTCTGCAACACCAGCAAATCCTGTAAGTAATATTTCTGGTGGTGCTCTAGGTTATTTCTCTGCTCAAACAAAACAGACTATTAAAGTTGAGGTTCAACCTTAAATGATTTTGAGTTTTGGATTTTAAATTTTGGATGTTGTAATCCAAAATTTAAAATTCAAAATTTAATTATTGACTTTAGGATTAGCAAACATCACTACATCTGAAGCAGAAATTTCTTGATCACATAAAATCACTAATCGCTCAATAATATTTCTCAACTCTCTAATATTTCCTGTCCAATCAACTTTTTGTAATTCCAACAAAGCTTCTTCTGAAAAAGTTTTTCTAACGATTCCATGCTCAGAA
>CALPUT020000045.1 GCA_943326825.2 Chryseobacterium gleum
CTTCAATTACTTTATTGATTGTTTCAATCGTTTCTTTTTCTTGTAATAATGCACGGTTTTCCCATGCTGCTTCAATAATTGATCTCATGTTTGAATTTTTACTAGGATAAAGATAGTTATAAATTGGAAATCATCTTTTATCTTTGTCACTAATGGGAAAATTAGTAGCAATAGATTTTGGATTAAAAAGAACGGGAATTGCAATTACTGATGAGAATCAAATAATTGCAAGCGGATTAAAAACGGTTGATTCAAAAGATTTAATGACTGTTTTGAAAGAATTGGTCGTTAAAGATAAAATAGAAGCTATTGTTGTTGGTTTACCAAAGAGATTGAATAATGAGCCAACACATATTACAGAGAATGTACTTTTGTTGAAAGAAGCTTTGGAAAAACAATTTACAACAATTCAAATTCATTTACTAGATGAGCGTTTTACTTCAAAAATGGCTTTTCAAACAATGATTGATAGTGGACTTTCTAAAAAGCAACGTCAGAATAAAGGTTTGATCGATGAAATTAGTGCAACGATTATTTTACAATCGTTTATGGAATCAAATAAAAAATATTAAATGTTAACTTTGTCGAATAAAATCGATTTTGAATAAAAAGAAAATGATATTACCAGTTGTAGCATACGGAGATCCAGTTTTAAAAAAGGAAGCTGAGGAAATTACAAAAGACTATCCAGATTTAAAGAAATTAATAGCGGATATGTTTGAAACGATGTACGAAGCAGCAGGTGTTGGATTGGCAGCTCCTCAAATCGGTAAATCTATTAGATTATTCGTAGTAGACGGAAGTCCGTTTGCTGAAGAAGAAGATGAAGAAGAAGATCCAAGAGCTGTTGGTATAGAAGATTTCAAACAAGTTTTCATTAACCCAATTATTGAAGAAGAATTTGGTGAGGAATGGAGTTTTAAAGAAGGATGTTTATCTATTCCAAAAGTAAGAGAAGAAGTATATCGAAAAGAAAAAGTTCGAATTACTTATTATGACGAAAATTGGAATTTCAAAGATGAGATTTTTGATGGATATGCTGCTCGAATTATTCAGCACGAATATGATCATATTGAAGGAGTATTGTTTACTGATCATTTGTCTGCAATTAAGAAAAAATTAATTTCTAAAAAATTACAGAATATTTCTAAAGGTGAAGTTTCTGTTGATTACAGAATGAAATTTCCTGCTGCTAAAAAAGGAAGGTAATGAAGAATATATTTATAGTAATTTCTATTTGTTCATTTTTAGCTTCATGTAGCCAGTCTTCAAAAGAAAAGTCAGAGTTAACAATAGAAGATTATAAAGCTAAAATAGTCGCATATGAAGATTCAATAGTGAGTTTTCAAAAGCAACAAAAAAATGCACCAACTTATTTAAAAGATAGTTTGATAGGTTCTTTATTGAGCTTTTATAAATTATTTCCGAAAGATAAATCTGCCGCAAAATGTTTAGATAAAATTCAAATGTTCTATTCAGGTGAAGGAAAAATTCAATGGTCTATTGCTTATGCCGATACTTTGATTCAAAAATTTCCGAAATATGAAAATAGAGCATTGATTTTAGAAAGTCAGGCAGCTAACTATGATATGTTTGTGAATCCAAGAGATACAAACAAAGTGAAACAATATTTTTCAATGCTTTTAAATAAAAACCCTTCGATGGATAAAGAGAAACGAAAAGGTATTGAATTACGACTTCAAAATTTAGGCATGACTTTTGAAGAGTTTATTGATTATCAAGCAAAAAATTTAACTGCAAAATAAGCTGTTAAATATGTGTTAAAGAAATAAAGTATTTTAAAAACTCTTACTATTTTTGAAATACCAAATTATAAAACAAAAAAAAACAAATTCAATATGAAAAAATTATTCTTTTCTTTATTAGTGGTTTTAGGATTTACAGCCTTCACTAACAATGCGGTTGCTCAAATCGATAATGGAGCTAAAATTGATTTCGCAAAAGAAACACACGATTACGAAACTTTAAAATATGGTGCTGATGGTACATGTACGTTTGAATTTAAAAATACTGGTAATGAACCATTAATTATTTCAAATGCAAAAGGATCTTGTGGTTGTACAGTTCCTGTTTGGCCTAAAGAGCCAATTGCTCCGGGTGCAAAAGGCGTGATTACAGTGAAATACGATACAAAACGTCCAGGTGCAATCAATAAAATGGTTACAATTACTTCAAATGCAGTGAATGAGCCAAGTAAAATTATTCGTATTAAAGGAAATGTACTTCCTGCGCCTGAAGATGGAACCCCTGTAAACAATGCTGGCCCAGCTTCAAACTAAAACATATTAAATATGAAATTTTCACTTTTCATATTTCTATTCTTAAATACCGTCTTTTGCTTTAGTCAAGAGGCGGTTTTTAGTATTAAAGAACCACTAAAAAAGTTTCCAACTACCCAAGAAGGAGTAATTATAGAGCATACTTTTGAGTTTGAAAATAAAGGAAAATCACCTTTGATTATTACAGATTATTCAGTTGGTTGTAAGTGTACACAAGTTATTTATTCCAAAGATCCTGTATTACCAGGACAAAAAGGTGCTGTGAAAATCATTTTCGATACGAAAGGTAAGTTCTTGCAGCAAGATCGAACAGTCTACCTAATGGTGAATACAAAAAAGAAAATTGCAAAACTTCGTTTCAAAGTATTTGTAGAGCCTAACTAATCATTTTAGGGTTTAAAATTAATTATTGAAAACTAAGTAAAAACCACTATTAATTCTTTAAAATATTCTTTGGCTCAAGCTTTAAAACTGATTTTTTTTGTTAATTTTGATACTTATTATAAATTAAATACTTGCTAAAAGGCAATTTTCACAATAAAAAAGGTATGTGTAAATTTTTATTATTTTCTTTTTTAATTTCAACTTCAATATTATTTGGGCAAGATAATGCAATAAATAAATTGTCGATTGATGGAGGGGTTGGATTCAATAATTCAATATTACCTTTTACATCAGGATATTCAAATTCATATTTCAATCCTTTTAATTTGAATATTGGTGCACGAAAAATGGTTAATAATAAATTTGGTTTTAAAGTTGATTTTGGTTACGATTACTTATCTGAATCAGGGAAAAGTTTAAAGTTTAATACACATTATGTTCGAACATCATTTCAAGGTGTAGCAAATTTAGCAACGATTTTACAGTTCAATACTTTTACACAAAAGTTTGGTTTATTGGCTCATGGTGGAGCTGGTTTTTCTTCAATGTTAGCTAAAAATCACAAGCTGCTAAAAGAGACAGATGAAATGGTTCATTTAATTTTCGGGTTAACACCACAGTATAAAGTGAATGAAAAAATTGCTTTGAACATTGATATTTCGATGATTCAAAATTTTAAACAACATTACACATTTGATTATAATTCTCATAACCCAGCAAATGCAAGGAGAGGAAGTTTAGCGAATTTAACAGTTGGAATTTCTTATAAAATTGGACCTGCTGAGCGTCATTATGATTGGGTTTTCCATGAAGAAATAAAAGATACTGTTGTTGATTTGAAGCCTATTGAAGATCAAGTAAAAAAGATTGAAGAAGAAGTTAAAGACGATGATAGAGATGGAGTATTGAATTTGTATGATGAAGAGCCTAATACTCCAGAAGGATCAAAAGTAGATACTAAGGGCAGAAAAGTAGTTGAAGAATTGGTAAATATAGATTCTACGAAAGTGATTAATGGAAATCCTGTTGATGCTACAAAATTAGGAGATAATTCGACTGAAGTTCAATCAATAAAAGAGATGGATGGTTTATTTTTCACTGTTCAAGTAGGAGCTTATAATCACGTTGTAAAGGTAGAAAGTCACAAAAAATTGAAAGATGTTTATCAAATTAAAGCTCCAGATGGTAAGACTAGATATTGTACTGGGGTTTTAGGAACAGAGAAGGAAATGTTTAAGCTTTTAAATCAAGTTAGAGCATTAGGATTTAGTGATGCTTTTCCAACAGCTTATTATAATGGGGAAAGAATTCCAATTTATAAAGCGAGACAATTATTGAAAAAGAATGGAAATAAAATACTAAGTCCATCTATAAAAAAATAAAAAACACTGATAATTTAAAAAGGAAAACGTAAGTTTTCCTTTTTTTTTGCTGACAAATTATCCTTTCAAACAGTTTAATTCTGTCAACTTGTCTGAATTATTAAGATGGCAGCATCTTTGCTAATGAGGAAATATCAAATGAAAAATTATGTCTGAGGAAAAAGAATTAAATAAAGAGCAAGAAGTGCAAATGAACGAAGAGATTCAAGATTTAAATGAGGATTCAAATTCAGAAACAATTGCTGAAGAAAAAGTCGAATTGACTTGGGAGGATAAGTATAATGAGATGAATGATAAGTTCATGAGATTATATGCTGAGTTTGATAATTACAGAAGAAGAACAAATAAAGAGAAATCTGATCTAATCATTAATGCAGGATCTTCAGTTTTGAAAGACATGCTTCCTATCATGGATGATTTCGAAAGAGCAATTTTGAATAATGAAAAATCTGAAGACTTGAATGGTGTTAAAGAAGGGTTTGGTTTAATTTACAATAAATTCAAAAACATTTTAGAAACGAAAGGATTGAAACCAATGGTTTCAAAAGGACAGGCTTTTGATTCTGAGTTTCATGAAGCAATAGCAAATGTGCCAGCGCCTTCTAAAAAAGAAATTGGAAAAGTGATAGATGATGTTGAAAAAGGTTATTTATTGAATGAAAAAGTAATTCGATTTGCTAAAGTTGTTGTAGGACAATAGACGTTTCAAAAGGAATATAATGAGTAATAAAAGAGATTTTTACGAAATTTTAGGGGTTTCAAAGAGTGCTAATGAAGCTGAAATAAAAAAAGCTTATCGTAAAATGGCTATAAAATATCACCCTGATAAAAACCCAGGAGATAAAGTCGCTGAAGATAAGTTTAAAGAAGCTGCAGAGGCATATGAGATATTGAGTAATTCTGAAAAACGATCAAATTATGACCGTTTTGGACATGCTGGTGTTGGAGGAACTGGAGGTTACGGTGGCGGAATGAACATGGACGATATCTTCTCTCAGTTCGGAGACGTATTTGGTGGAGCATTCGGTGGTGGAAGTTTTGGAGGAAGCCGTGGCGGTGGATCTAGAACAGCCAGAGGAACAAATTTAAGAGTGAAAATGAAATTAACTCTTGAAGAAATAGCTGAAGGAGTTACGAAGAAAATTAAGGTTAATAAGTTAGTGAATGCTGACGGAGTAACTTATAAAAATTGTTCTACTTGTAATGGTTCAGGACGAATTACAAGAGTTGCTCAAACTTTTTTAGGTGCTATGCAAACTCAGTCAACTTGTCATACTTGTCAAGGTGCTGGTAAAATGATTGATCAAAGACCTTCTGATGCGGATGCACAAGGTTTGAAACGACAAGAAGATGTGATCGAAGTTCAAATTCCTGCAGGAGTTGAAGAAGGAATGCAATTAAGTGTTTCAGGAAAAGGGAATGCTGGTCCATTCAACGGTATACCTGGCGATTTAATTGTGGTAATTGAAGAATTACCTCATGAAGAATTAAGAAGAGAAGGAGAGAATCTTCATTATGAAGCATTCATCAACTTTGTAGATGCTGTTTTAGGTGAATCAATTGAGATCCCTACAGTTGGGGGTAAGGCTAAAATTAAGGTTGAACCAGGGACTCAAAGTGGAAAAATGTTGCGTTTAAAAGGTAAAGGTTTACCGGTACTTCAGAGACATGGGCATGGCGATTTGTTTGTTCATATTAATGTATGGACTCCTAAAAAAGTTTCAAAGGATGAGCGAGAAATACTTGAGAAATTTAGAGATAGCGAAAATTTTAAACCAAATCCCGATGGAAATGAAAAAGGATTTTTCCAAAGGGTAAAAGATATGTTTCAATAAAATAATGAAAGGCTTTGTTTTAAACAAAGCCTTTTTTCGTATAATTGAATAAAAAACTAAATGAAATTTATTGAACAAGGGACATTAGGCGAAAATAAGATAACTCAATATCTTTTTACGATTCTTATTATAATAGCTGGATTTATTACAATCGGTCAATTACCTTATTTTTTACTAATATTTTACAATCAAAATGATTCCTCTGAACTATTGGTTTCTAATGATCAATTAATTAGCAATGTTGGACTAAATACCTTTTTTACCATTTTATTATTTCCATTTTTAGTTGGTTTTTTTACAATTGCTATTGGTATAAAATATATCCATAAAAGATCCTTTTTATCATTAATAACTTCAAGAACCAGGTTTGATTTTAAGCGTTTTTTCTTAAGTTTTAGCGTTTGGGGAATAGTTAGTGTTCTATTTTTAATTATCATGATGATGGCAGGTTCAAAAATAGAATTTGAATTTAATTTTATGAAATTCCTTATTTTATTCTTGATTTCTTTAACGCTTTTACCAATACAGACTTTTTTTGAAGAAATATTTTTTAGAGGTTATTTGTTTCAAGGAACCTATTTGATTTTTAAAAAAGGTTGGATTGTCGTTCTTTTTACGGGTATTCTTTTTGGAATGCTTCATGGAGCAAATCCTGAAGTTGAAAAAATCGGGAAGTTTCTTTTGATATATTACATTGAAAGTGGAATATTTCTGGGTCTTTTAGCTTTATTTGATGAAGGCTTGGAATTATCTTTAGGTTATCATACAGTGAATAATATTTTTGCTGCATTGATATTGACTAACGATTGGCAGGCATTTCATACAGATGCACTTTTTATTGATAGAACGCCTCCTTCATTTGGAATAGAGAATATTTTAACACTAGTAGTATTTCAGCCTGTTTTGCTTCTGATTTTTGCAAAGAAATATCAATGGAAAAATTGGAAAGAAAAATTATTCAAATAAAAGTTATGAAGGCAGAATTAATTTCTATTGGAGATGAATTATTGATTGGTCAAACAATTAATACAAATGTTGCTTGGCTTGGAATGGAATTATCTCTTTTGGGTATTTCAGTTTCAAGAGCAGTTACAATCATGGATAATGAGACTGTAATTAAACAGTCAATTGATGAAGCATTGTCTAATAGTGATATTGTAATTGTTACTGGAGGTTTAGGTCCAACCAAGGATGATATTACAAAGCATGTATTGTGCGATTATTTTAATACTGAATTGGAAATAAATCAAACTATTTTGACTCGAGTTGAAAAGTTTTTTACAGATAGAGGAAGAGTAATGTTGGATGTCAATATTCAGCAAGCTGCATTGCCTAAAGCTTGCAAAGTCTTAGAGAATTTTCAAGGAACAGCTTCTGGGATGTGGTTTGAGAAAAATAATTCAGTTTTGATTAGCTTGCCAGGTGTTCCATATGAAATGAAAGGAATCATGAGTCAATTTGGTTTTGATGCGCTGAAAAAACATTTCAATGTGAATTCAATTTATCATGAGACTGTTTTGCTCCAAGGAATCGGGGAATCTTTTTTGGCAGAGCGAATGAAAGATTGGGAAAATGCTATTCGAGATGAAGGTTTAGGATTAGCATATTTACCCTCAATTGGATTATTAAAACTCCGAATTACTTCTAAAGAAGGTGTGAAAGATAGAGAACGAATTACTCATTATTTTAATCAACTCAGACATGAATTACCTCAATATGTTTTTGGTAAAGAAAAAGAAACATTAAGTTTTGTTTTGGGAGAAATATTGAAGAAAAAGCAATTGTCAATTGGAACAGTAGAAAGTTGTACTGCAGGTTCGTTAGCGCATGAAATTGTATTGACTCCTGGTTCTTCTGAGTACTTTAAAGGAAGTATATTATCATACAGTAATGAATTAAAAGAAAAGATTGTAGGGGTTAAGAATGAGTCTTTGAATGAATTTGGAGCTGTAAGCAAAGAAGTAGTAGAACAAATGGCCTTGAATGGTGCTCAAAAACTTGGCGTAGATGTTTGTTTATCAACTTCAGGTATTGCTGGCCCAGAAGGAGGTACTGCAGAAAAACCTGTAGGTTTGATTTGGATCGGAATTGCAATCAAAGAAAAAGTATTTTCATATCGATTTCAATTTGGTGATAATAGAGAAAGAAATATGCAAATGACCGTATTTTCTGCTTTAAACTTATTGAGATGCAAATTATTAGAAATAAGTATTGAAAAAAAATAAAAAATGTTTGTGTATTCGGGAAAAAATAACTTTCTTTGCACTCGCTTTAAGAATTAGGATATAATAATTAAGAAATGTCAAGAGTTTGTCAATTAACGGGTAAGTCGGTAATGGTTGGGAATAATGTTTCTCACTCAAACCGCAAAACTAAGAGAAAGTTTTTCCCAAATTTAATCACAAAGAAATTTTTCATTCCAGAGAATGAAGAAATTATCACTTTGAAAATATCAACTTCTGCGTTAAGAACAATTAACAAAAAAGGGATTTCTGCTTGCCTTAAAGAGGCTCGTGAGAAAGGTTATTTAAAATAATCCTAGTTTGTCCGTTGTGAAATGGTAGAATAAAAAAGTTATAAGATGGCTAAGAAAAGTAAAGGAAATAGAATTCAAGTAATTCTTGAATGTACAGAACATAAAGATTCAGGTCAACCTGGAACTTCTCGTTACATTACAACAAAAAACAGAAAGAATACTCCTGAGAGAATGGAGATTAAAAAATTCAATCCTATTTTGAGAAAGTACACTGTTCATAAAGAAATTAAATAGTAGGACATGGCAAAGAAAGTAGTAGCTTCGTTACAAAAAGGTGGCGGTAAAGAGCATTCAAAAGTAATCAAAATGGTAAAAACTGATAAAGGTTCTTATTCATTTAAAGAAGAAATTGTACATAACGACAAAGTTAAAGAGTGGTTTGATAAAAACTAATTCTTAATTTATATCTTTTTAATAAATATTAAGCTTCCTTCTCATACAAGGAAGCTTTTGTTATTTTGTTTAATATGGCATTTTTTGGTTTATTCTCAAAAGAGAAAAAAGAAAATCTAGATAAAGGACTTGAAAAAACAAAGCAAAGTTTTTTTGGTAAAATTGCTAGAATTCTTGTCGGTAAATCTAAAGTAGATTCTGAAGTTTTAGACAACTTAGAGGAGATTTTAATTTCATCAGATGTTGGAGTAGAAACGACTCTAAAGATTATTGAACGAATTGAATCCAGAGTTTCAAGAGATAAGGTTTTAGGAACTGATGAGTTGAATACTGTTCTTAGAGAGGAAATAGCTAATTTATTAGAAGAAAATAATCCGACTAATCTAGTTGGATTTGATTTACCAAAGCACGAAGGCAATCCACATGTTATAATGGTGGTGGGTGTAAATGGCGTTGGTAAAACAACTACTATTGGGAAGTTAGCGCATCAGTTTAAGAAAGCTAATAAAAAAGTAGTTCTTGGTGCTGCTGATACTTTTAGAGCTGCAGCAGTTGATCAGTTGATTATTTGGTCAGAAAGAGTAGGTGTTCCAATTGTTCATCAAGGAATGGGAGCAGATCCAGCTTCTGTTGCTTTTGATACTTTACAATCAGCTCAGTCGCAAAATGCAGATGTTGTTATTATTGATACAGCTGGTCGATTACATAATAAAGTGAATTTGATGAATGAGTTGAGTAAAATCAAACGAGTAATGGAAAAAGTAATTCCAGGTGCTCCTCATGAAATTTTATTAGTATTAGATGGTTCAACTGGACAAAATGCATTTGAGCAAGCAAAGCAATTTTCGTTAGCGACTGATATTAATGCTTTAGCGATAACAAAATTAGATGGAACAGCGAAAGGTGGTGTTGTTATAGGAATTTCAGATCAAATGAAAATTCCAGTAAGATACATCGGAATAGGAGAAGGTATAGAAGATCTTCAAATATTCGATCGAAACGAATTTGTAAATTCTTTATTTTCATAAGGAGTTTAAACCATATAAAAAAAGACGTCTTAATGGATGTCTTTTTTATTTTATATATCTTTTTGTGAAGTTTCCAGTAGTCTATTGATTTCAATCATTTCATCTTCAGAAATATATCGCCATTTACCGACAGGTAAATCTAGCTCTACATTCATAATTCTAGTTCGCTTAAGCTTGTAAACATCATAGTTCAAATATTCACACATTCTTCTGATTTGACGATTTAAACCTTGTGTTAAAATTATTCTAAATTCAAACCTACCAGTTTGTTCAACAAAGCATTTTCGAGTTACTGTATCTAGGATAGGAACGCCATTGCTCATCTTTTGTATGAAATCGTTTGTAATTGGTTTATCTACTGAAACAATGTATTCTTTTTCGTGATTGTTTCGAGCTCTTAAAATTTTATTGACGATATCACCATCATTGGTTAAGAAGATTAAACCTTCACTTGGTTTATCTAATCGCCCAATTGGGAAAATTCGTTTTGGATAGTTGATGTATTCGATAATATTATCTTTTTCAACTTTTGTATCTGTTGTACAAACAATTCCAACTGGTTTATGGAAAGCAATATATACAGGTTTTTCTTTTGCTTCTGAAATTAATTTACCATTTACATGAACTTCGTCAGTTGGTCCAACTTTTGTTCCCATTTCTGGAACTTTGCCATTGATAGTAACTTTTCCTTCTTCAATCAATTTATCGGCAGCTCTTCTTGAGCAATAGCCAACTTCACTTAAATATTTATTTATTCTGATTGATTGAGATTCTTCCATTCTATAATTTTATTCAGATACAAAAGTAAACAATTACTCACCATCTTTCAAATAATTACCAATAACATTATGCCCAAGATATATAAAAGGAGTCAGTAATACGGCTATTACTAATTTTGCAGTATATCCCGTAAATCCAATTGCAAAAAACTCATTTAACGTTATTTTTCCAGGAAGATAAAAGGCAATTCCTAAAACGATAAATGAATCAATTAATTGTGAAAAAACTGTTGAACCAGTTGCTCTTAGCCAAATATGTTTATCTCCAGTTCTTTTTTTGAAATGAGAGAAAATGGCAATATCTAACAATTGAGAAATTACAAACGCAACAATACTTCCAATTATAATCAATATTCCTTGACCAAATACAGCATGAAATTGGTCATCTTTTACTGGTGAAATGGAAGATGCTGGAATGTTTAACCCTAGAACTAAAATTAATAGAGCATAGGAAATCAAAATTGCAGTTAGGAAAGTGAGTTTGCGAACTCCTTTATGTCCAAAATATTCGTTAATTAAATCAGTTGTAAGGAAAACTATGGGCCAAGGTAAAATACCTATACTTAATGTAAATCCAGCAACTTGAATAAGTTTACCACCAATTAATTCAGCAACTACAGCATTTGTAATAAAAACACCAGCAAGTATGATGAAAATGATATTTTTTTTGGAATGAAACATAAAAGTTAATTTATGAATTAAAGATAAATAAAAATATCAATAAGTC
>CALPUT020000046.1 GCA_943326825.2 Chryseobacterium gleum
AAAATCATTTGAAAGCGTTAATCCCAAATCTTTTCCAATTATCAGCATTTGTTCTAAAGCGGCTTCAAATTCGTTTGGAATTGTGCCTTCTAGAATTGCATCTTTTATCGTTGTTTTGATAACACCTATTTCGTTACAAGGTTTTAAATTAAATGCTTTCATGATTATTTCGCCAGAAACTGGTGGTTGGAAATTACGAATTTGATCCTTTTCTTCAACATCCTTTAACTTTTTGGTAACTAACTCAAAATTCTTTTTATATTTCTGAACTTTGAATTCATTCTTTGAAGTAATGTCAGCATTACATAAAGTCATTAAATCTTCAATATCGTCACCAGCTTCGAAAAGTAATCTTCTTACTGCTGAATCAGTTACATTTCCTTTTATCAACGAAATCGGACGTAAATGCAAACGAACTAATTTTTCAACGTATTTCATTTTAGCATCCAACGGAAGTTTTAAACGCTTGAAAATACGATACGTCATTCTTGCACCTAATTCTTCATGTCCATGAAAAGTCCATCCAATTTCTGTGTCAAATTTCTTAGTAGGAGGTTTTGCAATATCGTGCATGATAGCAGCCCATCTCAACCACAATTTATCCGTATTTTCAGAAATGTTATCTAACACTTCCAATGTATGATAAAAATTGTCTTTATGAGATTTTCCATCGATTGTTTCTACACCTTGTAAAGCAATCATTTCAGGGAAAAACTGATGTAATAATTTAGTAGAATTCAGTAATTTAAATCCTCTTGAAGGTTCTTCTGCGAGAATGATTTTATTTAGTTCATCAATAATTCGTTCACCTGAAATGATATTTAAACGTTCAGCATTTCGTTGCAAAGCATTTAAACTTTCCGTTTCGATTTTAAATCCTAATTGAGTTGCAAATCGAACAGCTCGCATCATTCTTAAAGGATCGTCACTGTACGTTATATCTGGATCCAAAGGTGTTCTGATGATTCCTTTTTCTAAATCATCTAAACCATTAAAAGGATCGATTATTTCTCCATAATTATCTTGATGCAAGCTTAAAGCCAAAGCATTTATGGTGAAATCACGTCTATTTTGATCGTCTGCTAACGTTCCATTTTCGACAATTGGTTTTCTTGAATCTCGTCTATAAGATTCTTTTCTCGCTCCAACAAATTCTACATCTAAATCTTTGTATTTGAATTGTGCTGTACCAAAATTTTCAAAAACAGAAACTTTACTAACTCTTAATCTTGTAGCAATTTCTTTTGCTAAGTCTAAACCATTACCAACTACAACAATATCAATATCCTTAGAAGGTCTTTCTAAAAGTAAATCTCTAACAAATCCACCAATTACATAAGCTTGTAAATTGTTTTCTGTAACAACTTGAGAAGCAACTTTAAAAACGGGATGTTTAAGGTATGAAGCGTAATTTTTCGTTTTCATAATCGTGCAAAGGTAGTCTTTTAGATAAAAAATTGAAGAAAATAGACTTGAAAGTTGATAATTAAAAGTGAATAGTACGCTAAATTGAACTCTTTTTTCAATTTTCTAGGTATTTTTGCCAAAAACTCGGAATGAAAATCTATTTCTCAAAATATCAAGGTACAGGCAATGATTTTGTAATGTTAGATAATCTGAATGGAGATTATGATGGACTTACAATTGAACAAATTCAAAAAGTGTGTGACCGAAGATTTGGTATTGGAGCCGATGGTCTGATAAAAATCAACAGGTCAGATATAGCCGATTTTGAAGTAGATTATTATAATTCTGATGGATCAAAAAGCTTTTGTGGGAATGGTGCGAGAAGTGCTGTTGCATTTGCTGAAACATTAGGGATTAATGTTCAAAATACAACTTTTGATGCGATTGATGGATTACATAATGCTTCTAAAACATCTGAAATAGTTGCTTTAGAAATGAAAGATATTACTTCAATTGAAAAACTTGATTCGGATTACATTTTAAATACTGGTTCACCACACTACATTCAATTTATTGAAGATATTCAATCGAAAGATATTGTTCAATTTGGAAAAGAAATACGTTATTCTGATCGTTTTAAAACAGATGGAATCAATGTTAATTTAGTTCAATCGACTTCTGCTTTTGATTTGATTGTAAATACTTATGAAAGAGGCGTAGAAGATGAAACTTTATCCTGTGGTACAGGTGTGACAGCTGCTGTTTTAGCATATGCATTTAATTCAGGACTAAATAATCAAAACACTGTCAATGTTAAAGTTAAGGGTGGTAACTTAAAAGTTTCATTTAATCGAATAAATCATTCAGAATTTAAATCAATTCAATTAATTGGTCCAGCTGAATTTGTTTTTAAAGGTGAAATGAATGTATAGTTTTCAATTTGATAATAGTATCATCTTAAATTCAATTTCTGAATTCAAAACTGATTTTAATAAAGGTTTGTTTTTATGGGTAATACATGCGAATAAAATCCCACCTCATATAGGGATTTCACTCGATGGAATTTATTTTAGTCTAAAGGTTAATGGTAAAGACGATGGAATTGAATTGGCTAAAATCAATAAAATAATTGAAGCCAAAAAAATAGGGACTTTTATCGTTGAAATAAATCAAGAAGTAGAAATTAATGATTTAAAACTTTGTTTTTCAAAGCATAATAAAGTTGTTTCAAATCATACTACTTGTTTAACTCCAATTCAAGATGTTTTAAAATTGGATGGAGAAAAACTTATATTATCAGAATTGTTAAATAAAATTCAACTAAACGATTCATTAGGCAAAGTTTTTAGTTTAAATTTGGAAAGCGATTTCAATGGAATTTTAGCTTATGGTAAAGCAGAAATTGAAAATCGTCTGAAACTGTTAGAGAATGTTAAGAGGAACAAAAGTATACAATAGAACAGTTGAACCAAGCGATGCGACTAAGTTATTGCTTTGGGAGAATGCTATTTCTAATTGGAGAGTTTCCGATACTGAAGTTCCATTTTCAATGCACGATATTCAAACTTACATTGAAAATCAACATAATATCCGAGCAACTGGTCAATTACGTTTTATAATTTGTAAAATAGAATCAGATGAACCAATCGGTGCTATTGATTTGTATGATGCTAATTTTAAACACGGTAGAGCAGGAGTTGGAATATTAATAGGTGAGGAGACAGAACGTTCAAACGGTTATGCAGCTGAAAGTTTAGAGTTATTAAAAGAATATTCAGAAGTCGTTTTAGGATTTCATTTATTGCATTGTTCCATTCATGCAGATAATGAATCTAGTATTCGGTTATTTGAAAAGTGTGGATTTGAAAAAGTAGGCATTCGAAAAGAATGGTTTTTAGAAAAAGGAAAAAGAATTGACGAAATAATATATCAGTTATGTTTAAAAAAATAGCAATTGGGGTAGCAATTTTAGGAATCGTAGGTATTGCCTTGACGTATGATAAAATTGGAGTGTTTTTAGATGGTAGAAAATCAACACTAAATGAAGGAGAAATTGAGTTTTTATATAATAACGCAGGTGGATTAGAAGGATTAGCGAATTTGTTAGAAGAAAAGAAAATCATTGATAACAAAGATGCTTTTTTAAATGTTGGAAATTATAAAAATCTAACAAAAGAACGTTTAGCTGCTGGGAAATATATTATTGCTCCTGGAGAATCATACCGTAACTTATTGAATGGTTTCACAATCAATGGAAATGGTAATGGAAATGCAGAAGTTGAAGTAGATGTTACTTTTAATAATTGCAAAGATATTTATCAATTGGCTGGAAAAGTTTCAAAATGCATCATGTTAGACAGCACGAAATTAGTTGATTACATTGCAAATGGATCGACTCTTAGCAAATTTGGATTCACATTAGAACAAATTCCAGCGTTATTTTTACCGAATACCTATAAAATGTATTACGATACAGATGAAGCTCAGTTTGTAGATAAAATGGCTTCTGAATTTAAAAACTTTTGGAATGAAGAAAGAACTGCTAAAATCAAGAAAATTGGTCTTGAAACTCCTTCTCAAGTAGTTACTTTAGCGAGTATAGTTTATTCTGAACAATCAAAAAATGCTGACGAATGGCCAATCATTGCAGGTTTATACTTGAATAGAATTAATCAAGGAATTAAAATGCAATCAGATCCAACATTTAAGTTCTGTTGGGGCGACAAATTAGTTGGTGTTCAACGTTTATTAGCAGTACATAGAGAAATCGATTGTCCTTATAATACATATAAAATCAATGGTTTACCTCCAGGTCCAATTTATATACCAGCAACTGCAGTTGTTGATGCTTGTTTAAACCGTTCTGATGTTGATTACATTTATATGTGTGCAAAACCAGATTATTCAGGAAGACATAATTTTGCTATTTCAGGAGCAGAACATACACGTAATGCAACTGTTTTTCAAAATTGGTTGGCTAATGAATTAAAAAATCAAGGTAACTAATGACTATTCAGCGTAGAACTTTTTTTAAGTGGGGATTAACAGGAATTGCTTTAAGTCTTTTTAAACCAGCTAAAGCAACTGAATATGTTGATCAAACGATTAACATGGATGTAAAACCGGTTGGCCCAATTGTAATTTCTACATGGAATCATGGTTTGACTGCCAATAAAGCTGCTTGGGAAGTTCTTTCGAAAGGAGGAAAATCGTTAGATGCTGTTGAACAAGCAGCAAGAATTACTGAATCGGATGTGAAAAACAGAAGTGTAGGAATAGGTGGCATGCCTGATCGAGATGGACATGTTACGTTAGATGCTTGTCTCATGGATGAAAATTCTAGATGTGGTTCAGTTGCATTTTTAGAAGGAATTGCACATCCAATTTCTGTAGCTCGCAAAATTATGGAATCGACTCAACACGTAATGTTAGTTGGTGAAGGAGCAAAACAATTTGCAATTCAACATGGTTTTGATAGAATTAAAACACCTCTTCCTGAAGTGAAAGAAGAATGGAAGAAATGGAAAGCAGAAAATAAAGATTTATTCAAGAAACCAGAAATCAACCACGAAAACCACGATACAATAGGAATTATAGCTCTAGATGCTGACGGAAATTTAAGCGGTGCTTGTACAACTAGTGGTTGGGCATATAAATTACCAGGAAGAGTAGGAGATTCACCAATTATTGGAGCAGGTTTATTTGTTGACAATGAAGTAGGTGCTGCTGTAGCAACTGGCTTAGGTGAAGCAATTATTCGTGTAGCAGGAAGTCATACCGTAGTAGAATTGATGCGGCAAGGATTTTCTCCACAAGAAGCTTGTCAAAAAGCAGTTGAGCGAATAATTTCAAAACATAAAGACATGACAGGTTTACAATGTGGATTTTTAGCATTGGATAAATTTGGTAATGTTGGTGCTTATTCATCTTATAATGGTTTTAATTACGCTAAAAAAACACATAAAGAAGAAATTTTAATCGATGCTACTTTTGATCGAAAGTGGTAAAAAAATCTTAATTGTTTAAATGAGTTTTTTGCTGTGACAAAATAGCAGTAATAATTTATTGGCATAACAATTGAAAAACCTATATCAACAATTTAAAGAACAACTTTATTTATTTCTATATAAAAAAAGGTTGTTTTTCGACTGACACAATGACGTACTAAGTAAGGTTTATGAACGATATATTTGAAAAAACATTATTACAATTAGCAGGTAACGGAGAAACAGAAGCTGAATTTATTCCTTTAATCACTTCAGAAGAAGAGAAACAAATGAATTCACAAGATTTCCCTGATGAATTACCAATTTTACCACTAAGAAACAATGTACTTTTCCCAGGTGTTGTTATTCCAATAACTGTAGGAAGAGACAAGTCGATTAAATTAATACAAGAGGCGAATAAAGGAACGAAAATTATTGGTGTTGTATCTCAAAAAAATCAAGAAGAAGAAAATCCAAGTTTTGATGATTTACATTCAATAGGAACAGTTGCACAAATTATTCGTTTATTGAAAATGCCTGATGGAAGTTCTACTGTAATCATTCAAGGTAAACGACGTTTTCATATGGTTGCTCCAATACAAACTGAACCTTATTTAAAGGCTAAAGTTGATTTATTGGTTGAACCAGAAGTTGATAAAAAGAACAAAGAATTAACCTTGATGTTTAAGACAATCAAGGATTTAGCATTGCAAATAATTCGCGACAGTCCAAATATTCCTTCAGAAGCTTCTTTTGCAATTGGAAACATAGACAGTCCAACATTTTTAGTGAATTTCATTTCTTCGAACATGAATGCAGATGTGCATAAAAAGCAAGAAATGTTAGAACAATTGGATTTGAAAAAACGTGTAGGAATGGTTATGGAACACCTTTCTATGGAAATTCAAATGTTGGAGATGCGTAATGAAATCCAATCGAAAGTAAGAAGAGATTTAGACCGTCAGCAACGAGAATATTTTTTACATCAAGAGATTAAAACCATTCAAGATGAATTAGGCGATAATCCTCAAGCACAAGATGTTGAAGATATGCGTGCTCGAGCTGAAACTAAAAAATGGGACGAAAAAGTTGCTAAAATCTTTACTAAGGAATTGGAGCGTTTTCAACGCATGAATCCTCAAGGTGCTGAATATTCAGTTCAATTAAATTATTTAGATTTATTATTAGAATTACCTTGGGGAGAATACTCTAAAGATAAATTAGATTTAAAAAGGGCTGCAAAAATCCTTGATAAAGACCATTATGGTTTAGAAGATGTAAAAAAACGTATTCTTGAATATTTAGCTGTTTTAAAGTTGAAAGGAAACATGAAATCTCCAATTTTATGTTTCTATGGTCCTCCAGGAGTTGGTAAAACTTCATTAGGACGTTCAATTTCAGAAGCTTTAGGAAGAAAATACATTAGAATGTCTTTAGGTGGAGTTCATGATGAATCTGAAGTCCGCGGACATAGAAAAACCTATATTGGTGCTATGCCAGGACGTATTATTCAAAACATCAAAAAAACGGGAATTTCAAATCCTGTATTTGTACTAGATGAGATTGATAAACTTGGAAAAAGTAATCATGGGGATCCTTCTTCTGCAATGTTGGAAGTTTTAGATCCTGAACAGAATCATGAATTTTATGATAATTATGTAGAAACTGAGTATGATTTATCTCGTATAATGTTTATTGCTACAGCAAATAATCTATCGACAATTCCAGGTCCATTAAGAGATCGTATGGAAATCATCGAAGTAAATGGATATACTGTTGAAGAGAAAATAGAAATAGTAAAACGTCATTTAGTTCCAAAACAAATTGAAGAACACGGAATCACTAAAAAAGATTTCTCAATTGATGCGAAAATCATTGAAACAGTCATTGAAGAGTATACAAGTGAATCTGGAGTTCGTGGATTAGATAAAAAAATCGCCAAATTGGTTCGAAATAGAGCAAGACAGATTGCGATGGAAGAAGAGATTCAACCAAAAGTAACTAAAGAAGAATTGTTTACTGTTTTAGGAGCGGGTAGAGGTAGAACTAAATACGATAACAATAGTGTTGCTGGAGTAGTAACTGGTTTAGCTTGGACAAGTGTTGGAGGTGATATTTTATTCATAGAATCTTCTATCACGAAAGGAAAAGGTAAACTTACATTGACAGGTAATTTAGGGGATGTAATGAAAGAATCAGCTGTTATTGCTTTAGAATATTTGAAAGCTCACAGTGATTGGTTAAATTTATCTCAAGAAGTTTTTGATAATTTTAATGTTCATATTCACGTTCCAGAAGGTGCAACGCCAAAAGATGGACCAAGTGCTGGGATAACAATGTTAACTTCTTTAGCTTCTTTGTTCTCTCAACGAAAAGTGAAAAAGAACTTAGCGATGACTGGTGAAATCACTTTGAGAGGAGAAGTTTTACCGGTAGGTGGAATCAAAGAGAAAATCTTAGCAGCTAAGAGAGCGAGTATAAAAGAAATTATTCTTTGTGAAAAGAACAAAAAAGACATTGAGGAAATTAATCCAACTTACTTAAAAGGATTAACGTTTCATTATGTGAAAACCATGAAAGAAGTAATTGATATTGCATTGACAAAAGATAAAGTAGATAATGCTATTGAAGTGAAATAAATTAATACTCATATATTTTAAAAATGAAAGTTGTCTTATTAGGGCAACTTTTTTTATTGAACCATATAAGAGATTTAAGGGCATATAAGAAGTGTTTGAAATATTGTAGTGGATATTTATTATCAAATAATTATTTTCCCTTATTTTGCTTTGAAAATATATTTGATCTAATAAACGTTAGTTCAAGTTAAAAAGGTAAGGATACTTAGATTACCCTCCTTGAGGAGGGATTAAAGGGAGGTGACTACCGTAAATCAAATTCGGAAATTAAAAATTTTCACCACATTTAAGAGCTTGCCCCAAATTTTTATTGGGAAGGGTTGAGGAGATGATAACCGTGATTCTAATTTTGTATCGGTATTACTTCGAACTTAAGATTATTATTGTCATCCCCCTTAATCCCCCTTCAAAGGGGGAAAAAAAATGGTGTTTTAACATTGTTAAAACACCATTTTAAAAATTTATCTAAATTTAGATTAGTCAATAATCTCAATAGAATCAATTGAATCATTTTCACGAATTGCATCTAAAACATCTTCTCCTGAAGATAATTTTCCAAAACAAGTATGAACTCCATCTAAGTGAGCAGTGTTTGCTCTACCGTGAACTACGAAAAATTGAGAACCACCAGTGTTTCTTCCAGCGTGAGCCATTGATAAAACACCTCTGTCGTGGTATTGATTTCCTCCTTTTGTTTCGCAATCAATTTTGTAACCTGGCCCACCTGTACCAGCCATTCCTTTAGCACCATCTTTTGAATTTGGGCATCCACCTTGAATAACAAAGTTTGGAATAACTCTGTGCCATTTTAAACCATCATAAAAACCACTTTTAGCTAATTTCACAAAGTTAGCAACTGTTTTAGGAGTATCTGTTTCGTAGAAATCTACATGCATTTCTCCTTTATTTGTTTTAATTACTGCTTTCATATTTTTGTTTTAATTTTTCTTAATCAAATAGGTAGTTGAGCGAAGTCGAAACTACTTTTTCTTTCTAATTTCCATTTGTTGTTTTTGAGCTGTTTGCATTGCTTCTATACGTTCTTGGAATTTAGATTTTTTCTTAACGGTTGTTTTGTTAGCTACTTTACGTGCTGCCATTTTCTCTTTTAATTTCGTTTCATCAACAAAGAATTTTTTGATTCCAACCATCATTAAGATTGAAATTAATGTTGAAATGAAATAATAATAACTTAAACCTGAAGAATAATTGTTGAATACAAAAATCATCATGATTGGGAAAATATACATAATCACTTTCATGTTTGGCATACCAGGTTGTTGAGGTTGTTGCATATTACCACTATTTATAAATGTATAAATAATCGTTGTTGCAGCCATCAAAATTGTAAACAAACTCATGTGATCACCATATGGCCAAACATTTATACCAAAATTCCAAATAGAATCGTAAGATGATAAATCTTCTGCCCATAAAAATGGTTTTTGACGTAAACCAAAAGTCGCAGGGAAAAATCTGAAAACCGCTAATAAGACTGGCATCTGAATCAACATTGGAACACAGCCAGCTAATGGGCTTGCGCCAGACTCTTTGTAAAGAGCCATCATTTCAGATTGCTTTTTCATTGCATCTTCCTTGTTTGGGAATTTCGCATTTAATTCATCAATTTCTGGTTTTAAAATTTTCATTTTAACAGAAGAAACAAACATTTTCCATTGAATAGGTGATAAGATTAACTTCAACACTAAAGTCAAACATAAAATTGCCCATCCTAATCCCATTTCAGTGCTTGCGAAGAAATCGAAAACTGGTTGAACGGCATATAAGTTGATCCATCTAAATAATCCCCATCCGTAATTTAAAATATCATCATAACCTTGATCATATTTCTTCAAAACTGAATAATCATTAGGACCAAAGAACCAATTCATTTGAATGTCTGCTTGTCCAGTATTTGATAAGTTTAAATTTGCAACAGCTGTAAAATCTTTTAAGTTTTTATAAATACGATCGTCACCAGCTTTATAGGTTTTAACTAAGAATTTTGAACCATTTTTTCCAAAACCACTAATTGGACGAAGAATTGAAGAGAAGTAACTTTGTTTAAATGCTATCCATTCAATATTATCTTCAGCTTCTGTGAAATCATCAGAAGTTTCACTTAAATTATCTAAACCTGCTTCTTTGTATTTATAACAAATCGTAGAAACTCTTCTTTGTTCAGAAAATAAACGCTCTGTTTTTCTAAATGCAGTTTCCCATCTGAATTGAACATTTTGTGGAGCCACTTTTCCTGAAAAACCTTCTAAGTGAATTGCATAATCTAAATCATATGCATCTTTTTTTAACTTGTAAGTATATTCAATCGTTTGTCCATCATTTGGATGTAATTCAAAAGTAATTGAATTTGCAGTTTGTTTTTTTACTTCAAACTTTAAATTACCAGTTCTGAAATTTTTACCATTGATTGGGAAAGCTAATTCGTTTTTTGCATCACCATCCAAGAATAAACGCATTGGTTTATGTTCTTGATCATTATTCGCATAATCAGTGTATGTTTCATAGCCTTTCAAGTAAACAGCAGCAACTTTACCACCTTTAGTTGAAAAATCAACGATCATTTTTTTATTTTCTAAACGAATCAAATCACCTTTATCAACTACTTGAACATTTGAATTTGATTTTTTTATTGAAGCTTTTTTAGCTGTAACTTTTATTTCTTTTGCAGCTTTTTCCTTTTTACTTGCTTCTTTTTGTTTTGCAGCTATTTCTTTCGCTTTATTCTCTTGCGCTTTTCTTTCTTTTGCTGAAGGTTGACTCATAATACTGAAAACAGTAAGAATAAGTCCCATTAAAACTAATCCGTAAACGGTCTTTTTATCCATATTTATTTTTTGTTATGCGTAAGTGCAGCGTTAATAAATGCCACAAATAAAGGATGTGGGTTCGCTACTGTACTTTTATATTCTGGGTGAAATTGTGTTCCAATAAACCAAGGATGATTTGGAAGTTCAACAACTTCCACCAATCCTGTTTCTGGATTTTTTCCTGTTGCAAGCATTCCGTTTGCTTCAAATTCTTCTAAATATTGATTATTGAATTCAAAACGGTGACGGTGACGTTCGTAAATTAAATCCGTATTGTATGCAGCGAAAATGTTTGATTTTGGTTTCAATTGACATTTGTAAGCTCCCAAACGCATTGTCCCACCTAAGTTCGCAATCGTTTTTTGCTCTTCCATCATACTGATTACAGGATGTTTACAATCTTCAGCAATTTCAGTTGTATGTGCATCCTCATGCCCCAAGACGTGTCTAGCAAATTCAATTACAGCACATTGCATTCCT
>CALPUT020000047.1 GCA_943326825.2 Chryseobacterium gleum
AAACAATAAATCTTCAAAGGTCCGAATACCCAATTCTTTTTTAAGAATTTCAGCACGTTGCGGACCAACACCTTTTAAATATTCAATGGGTGTTTGAAGAAAAACATTCATAAAGTAAAGGTAAAAAAATCCCCCGAAAATTTCGAGGGATCTTAGAATTTGAATATTTAATTTATGTTGAGATTAATTATTTTGCTTCGTTGAAAGATTTTAGACCTGCATCTAACCAATTTTGGAAATCTGAAGTCTTACTTGTGTGTTCATAATCAGCCGAACCGTTTGTTAAATCTTTACCATTCACATCTTGCATTATATAATATGGTTGAGCTAAAATATTATAACGATTAATTTGCATTAACTTCCATTTATCACCAGCTGTTTTAACAGTCATATTTCTTCCATCGATAGTTTTAAAAACACCTTGTTCACTTTTCGGTAATTCCTCTCGATCATCAACGTGTAAAGAAACAATTACAACATCATTCGTTAATTTATTTAGAACACCTTCTTCCCCCCAAACTTGTTGCTCCATTTTACGACAATTTACGCAATTGATTCCAGTGAAATCTACGAATAATGGTTTGTTTACTTCTTTTGCATATGCTAATGCTTTATCGTAATCATGAAAAACATTTATGTTTTGAGGACCTAAATATGTTCCTTCAGGACCACCTTTTTGAGCAAGTGTGATTCCTCCACCAAAACCAGTTGGAGATTCACTATATTGTAATGGAGGAGGAAATGCACTCATTATTTTTAAAGGAGCACCCCACATTCCAGGAATCATATAGATCACGAATAATAAAGTTGTAGTTCCTAATAAAACTCTACCAACAGATAATTTTTCCATTGGACTATCATGTGGCATTCTGATTTTTCCGAATAAATACAATGTCAAGACTGTAAATACTGCAATCCAAACACCAATAAACATTTCTCTTTCCAATAAATGTAAATTCCATGTCATATCAGCATTTGATAAGAATTTAAAAGCTAAAGCCAATTCTAAAAATCCTAAAACTACTTTTACTGAATTTAACCATCCACCAGATTTCGGCATTGAATTTAACCATCCTGGAAACATAGCAAATAACGCAAATGGTAATGCTAACGCTAATGAAAACCCGAACATCCCAATAATTGGAGTAATTCCACCAACACTTGCAGCTTCAACAATTAGAGATCCAACAATTGGTCCTGTACAAGAAAAAGAAACCAATGCTAAAGCTAATGCCATAAAAAAGATTCCTACTAAACCACCTTTATCTGCTCTTGCATCTGCTTTGTTTACCCATGAATTTGGCATTCTTATTTCAAATGCACCAAGAAATGAAACAGCAAAAACAACTAACAAAACAAAGAATACAAAATTGAACCATGGATCTGTTGACATTTTATTTAATGCATCAGCTCCAAATATTGCTGTTACAGCAGTTCCTAAAGTGATGTAAATTAAAATTATTGAGATTCCGAAAATTGAAGCATTTTTAATTCCTTGCGCTTTAGATTTACTTTGTTTTGTGAAAAAACTAACTGTCATTGGAATCATAGGGAAAACACAAGGTGTAAATAAAGCTGCTAATCCACTTATAAAAGAAATAATGAAAATTGCCAATAAAGATTTTTTCTCATCTTTTTTCGGTGCAATTTTCACATTTTTCTCATCAGGTTTTGCTGACACATCAGCTGTAGTTTCTATTTCACCTTCCACATTTTCAATTACTGAATCAACTGAACTAGCTTGATCATTAATAGGATTCACTTCTGAAGTCGCACTCGATTTCAAACCTTTAACATTTACCTTAAAATTTCCATCATAAGGAGCTAAACAATGTGTTTCATCACACGTTTGAAATGAAAAAGTTCCATTTAACACAAAATCTTTTTCAGAATTAACTTTAATTTTTTGTTTTAATATTATTTTACCTTCATGATAACTTAAATCTTCGTCAGATTCTACATCATGTTTAACTATAGGCTTTGGCTCAACAATACTTCCAACTGTTTTGAAAGTAGATGCTTTAGTTAATTTAAAAGTCGTAGGCAACCCAAATACACCTTTTGGCAAAACAATTGAATTGATATGCCAATGTGTTTCCATCTTTACCTCAGCAATAATAGTTGCTTCTGCACCTTTTTGTTCTATAGAAAATTTCCATTTCGCTTTATCTTCTGGATACTCAATCTGAGCTAAAATAGCTTTTGAACTGAATAGAACAAAAAACAACATGATCATTTTCATGACATTGAAAACATTTTTACTTTTCATCTTTGGCATTTATTTTAAATTCTTAATTATTTTAATTCAATTTTGAAAGGTATATCTGTTGGCGGTAAACACATGGTTTCATTACAAACCATAAATGTCAAAAAACCTTCAATTATTTGAGTAGTTTTAAATTCAACTTTTTGTTTAAAAATAACTTCCCCTTTGTAAAAATCTAAAGTTGCTTCAAAATTCTCATCATATTCTTTGATAGGTGTTGGCTCTTCCGTTTTCCCAATCAATTTTACTTTTTCATTTGGTGTAAAGACAAAAGCCGTAGGGACAGGTCCAATTTTATTATTAATATATTGGCTATATAGATGCCATCCTTCTGCAATTGAAGCTTTCATTTCAATTGTTTTATTATCTGAGTTATAAGTAAAATCCCATTTCACTTTTTCTTGTGAGAATAGTACTTGACTTAAAATCAACACTAAAAATGTAAGCAGTAATTTCATATTTTTAATTTACAACTCAAATGTACAAAAAGCATTTCTTTAAAACCTTTTGATTTAATAAAAAGCTTGTATTCCTAATTATTATAATTCAACTAAAAAAAGAATTAACATACCGCAAAACTGAATATTAAAAAATCAAACATTCTAAAAATAACATTACTTTTATCACTTGATAAAGCAAAAAAAAAGAGGAAATAAATTCCTCTTTAAACATTTTTATAAAGTATAATTAAAATTTTATATCCACAATTCTTGAAATTGGAATCCAAACCCCACCTTTCAAACAAATATATTTTGCTCCATTAGCCCAAACAGTTGTATCAACTCTTTTCAAACCTGTGTCATCTTGAAAAATTATAGAAACTTTACCATGATGAGCATTTCCTAACAAAGTTGCTTTCTCAATCATTTTCATGATATCAGGGCTTTGATCAACTTCAATTGAATTATCATGAAACGACAAAGAAGCTACTAGTTCTTTCTCGATAAGTTCTGGTGTCGTTGTCTCTTTCATATCTAATCGGTTTTAGTAATCTTTAATTCAAAATTCGTCCCTCTTGCTGAACATAAAATTAAATATAAAGAAATTATTTAATAATTAATAATTTTTTGCGAAATTAATATTAAATTTTTAATCTCGCCATTGCAGTTACAGTTTGGTCGGCAAATATATCATTTTTATACATATATTTTCCTGTTATAGCAATCATAGCTGCATTATCTGTACAAAATTCAAACTTTGGAATAAAAACATCCCACTTTTTTTGAATCCCTATTTCACTTAATTTTGATCTCAAACCAGAATTAGCCGAAACACCTCCTGCAATAGCTATTTGATTAATTTTATAATCTTTTGATGCTGAAATCAGCTTCTTAAATAAAATTTCAATGATGGTCTTTTGAATCGATGCACACAAATCATTTAAATTTTCATCAATAAATTTTGGATTTTCTTTAACTTGTTTTTGAATAAAATATAAAATAGATGTTTTTAATCCACTAAAACTATAATCATATCCCTTTATTTGGGGTTTCGAAAATTCAAATCTATCTGGATTACCTAATTTTGCGTGCTTATCAATTAACGGCCCACCTGGGTAAGGGAAACCTAATGTCTTAGCAGCTTTATCAAATGCTTCACCAGCAGCATCGTCAATCGTTTGACCAATCACTTCCATTTTCAAATAATCTTTTACAAGAACGATTTGTGTATGTCCTCCAGAAACTGTCAAGCAAATAAATGGAAATTTAGGTTTAGCTTTTCCTTCATCATCTATAAAATGTGCTAAAACGTGTCCATGCATGTGATTTACATCCAACAATGGAATATTCAACGCTAATGCAAAAGATTTAGCAAAAGAAGTTCCTACTACTAAAGAACCTAATAACCCTGGGCCTTTTGTAAATGCTACAGCATCAATATCTTGTAATGAAATACCCGCTTTCTTGATTGCCGTATCCACTACAGGAATAATATTTTGTTGATGAGCTCTACTTGCTAGCTCTGGAACTACACCACCGTATATTTTATGAATTTCTTGTCCAGCTATAATATTTGATAAAATGGCTTCGTTTTTGATGACTGAAGCAGAAGTATCATCACAAGATGACTCAATACCTAGTATTATTATATCTTTTTGACTCAACTTTTAGTAAATTTGTAATTGAATGGCAAAAATAATTAAAATAATAGGAAGAATAGTCGGAATTTCATTTGAGTGGATTCTTATTTTTATTCTATTATTTGCTTTTGCAATTCGTACAAGCCCTGTTCAAACTTATTTAGCAAGTTTTGCTACAGATATACTATCTAAAGAGTTAAAGACTGAATTCAAAATTGGAAAAGTTTCGATAGTATCTTTTGATAAATTAGCTTTAGAAGATGTTCTTATAAAGGATCAAAAACAAGAAACTTTAGCTTCAATCCCAAGGGTTTATGTTACACTTAAAAGTCTAAATCTTAGAGCAAACAAAATTGTTTTAAACAAAATTGAACTTGATAAAGGATTGATTAATTTAAATCGTGATAAAACCACCGGTGATTATAATTATTGGTTTATTACTGATTATTTTGCTGGAGGAGAAAGCTCTGGAGGAAAGGCTATTGACCTATATTTAAACGAAATCCGTTTAAATGATATCAAATTCAACTACGATGATAATAGAAAATATTATTCCAAATTTGGTGTCGATTATGACCACATACATTTGAAACATGTAAACATAATAGCAAAAGACATTTCAGTTATTAATGAAACAATTAAAGCATCTATTAAAGAAATTTCTGCTATTGATAAATCTGGATTTATTCTAAAAAAATTCAAAACTAATTGTGAAATCTCACCAAAGGGTGTATTGATGAAAAATCTGAGCATAAAAACACCATATTCAAGTCTCTATGCAAAAAAAATGAATTTATTAATGGATCGTTATGAATGTTTTTATTCATTTGAAGATAGCGTATCTTTTGATTCTAAAATAAACCCAAGTGCCATATCTATGAAGGACATTGCGTTTTTTGCAACTGCACTTGAAGGAATGGAGCAAAAAGTCTTTTTAACAGCAGATGTTACTCGAAAAGTAAAGGATCTCAAAATCTCTAATTTAAAGTTCAAAACAGGTGATAATATTCAATTGATAGGAACACTTAATTTACCTGACTTTAGAAATTTTGAAAAGGCTTTTTTTCAAGAAAAAATTGACTTTTTAAATTTACCATTAGCAGATTTAAAAAAAATAAAAATGCCTAAGGACAATGGTGGTGGTTATTTAAGCTTTGATAAATATGTTGAACGATTGGAATATTTCAATGCGAAAAACTTAAAATTAGATGGTTTTTATTCTCAATTTGTCATTGCTGCAAATCAGTTGAACACCTCGCTTGGCTCAATTAAGTTTGATAACGGTATAATATTTACTGAAAACAAACAAAATAATTCTTATTTCTTCGAGCGTTCAGAAGCGAGTGAATACGATGTGAAAATAGAGAAATTTCAATTGGATAAATTCCTAAATGATTCCAATTTTGGAGAAGTTGATGGGACTGTCTTTTTGAGCGGAGAAGCATTTTCTATAAACAACATTAAGTTTAATGATATAGAAGGTAATATAAATCATTTCCATTATTTAGATTATACCTATGAAAATCTATTTGTAGAGAATGGAAAATTCGTTGATAACATTTTTGATGCTAAAATCGAAGTGAAAGACGATAATTTAAATCTCGTTTACGATGGATTTATCGATTTCAATGGAAATCAACATATGAATTTCAATATTGATTTAACAAAAGCAATTTTAGACAATTTAAATATAACTCATATTGACAACACAAAATTATCTTCAAATTTCACAATAGACTTAACAGGTTCAACTTCAAATTCGCTTTTTGGAACAATCAAAATGAATGGATTAGTTTACACGGAAGGTGATAAAAAAATAAATATTCCAGCTTTAACAATAAAAGTTGATCGTTCAATCGAAGAAGATATATTAACTATTAACAGTAGTGTTTTAAATACAACCATAATAGGTAAAGTAGATTTCGGAACTGTTGTAAATGATTTTAAAAATCAATTTAGTAAAATATTCCCAGCAATTGTAAAACCGCAATTAGCAGTTAATTCTAAAAAAGGCAAAAAGAAAAAAACAATAATTAAACCTAAAAATCATTTTCAATATTCGATCGAAATAAAGGAAGCAAAAGACTTTTTAAGCATTTTTGTTCCAGACCTCATGATTTCAAGTGGTACTAAAATCAGCGGGAATTATATAGGTGAAACTGAAGATTTTTCAATGAAAATAATCTCTCCGTTCATCAATTATCAAAATATAAAAATGCAAACAATTGCAGTAGAACAAAAAGTTACATCTACTGAATTAACAGCCAATTACACCATTAAAAAATTTCATTTAAATGATAGTATCAATGTAGATAATTTAATTTTTAAAACATCTGGTACGAAAGACACGTTAACGTCTCAATTAACTTGGAATCCTGAAACAAAAAATGATTCTAAGATAAGCTGGAATACTGTTGTTTTAGATTATGATAAATATAAAATTTTACTAGATCCTTCTTACTTTGCTTTACGAGAAAAAAGGTGGGATATTAAAAATCAATCGTTCATTGGAATAGATGGCTTAAACATTGAAGTAGTTAACTTTTTATTAGCTAGAAACGATCAATATATTGCCATAAATGGAAAAATTTCAACAAATGATGAAGAAAAATTAAACTTCAAAATAAATGATTTATTATTAGATGAGTTTGCTTATTTAATTGGATCTCCTATCAATATTAGCGGCTTAGTTAATGGTTGGGGACATATATCGAATCCTTATAATAATTTAAATTATATTGGTGATGCAAACATTCAAAACCTTTTTATAGATAATAGAGAAGTGGGAAATGTTTTTGTTCAATCTCAATGGAATAAAAATTCTAATAGCTTTGGATTAACCGGAGATTTAATCTATAAAAACATTGAAACATTTGCTTTTGAAGGAAATTATTCAGTCGACAAAAAAGATAATAATCTAGACTTCAACCTACTTTTCGACCATACTGACATTCAATTTACTAATGCCTTTATGGATCCTGATGTTATGTCCAATATTAAAGGTTTAATAAATGGAAGCTTAAAAGTAACCGGAAACATTGAAGAACCGGTAATCGAAGGTGAAGTAGAATTAATTAATGGAAATACGAAACTTGATATTTTAGGTGTAAATTTTGGTTTAAACGGGAAGATTTCATCTGATAAATATGGTTTTTACATAAATAACATGCCTGTCAATGATGAAGAAGGAAATACAGGTTCATTAAATGGCTCTATTTATCACTCGAATTTTAAAGATTGGAACTTTGATTTACTTTTCAATCTTGAAGATGATTACATTCACAAAGACCCTCTTTTAGTATGGAAACCAGCACCATTGAATAAGTTTTTAGTATTAAATACACAATTTAAAGAAGGTGATATTTATTACGGAAAAGGATATGGTACAGGAACGGCGAATATTTATGGCTTTGCTGACAATATAGAAATTACAGTAAATTTAAAAACAGAAAAAGATACGAAAATAATTTTCCCAATGTATGAGGTAGCTCAAGTTGAAGACGAGGAAAGTTTCATTAAGTACACAGCAAAAAATGACACTTTAAAAACCATAGTTCCTCAAATTGATTTTACAGGTGTTGATTTAGATTTGAACTTTGAAATAACACCTGAAGCAAATTTAAAAGTAATATTCAATGATAAAACGGGTGACCAAATCACTGCCAAAGGAGCAGGAAATATAGCTGTTAAATTAGATAATCTTGGAGACGTCGAAATGGAAGGTACATTTAATGTGAAAAATGGAATGTACAATTTTGTTATGGGCTCTGTTCGCCAACCTTTATTTATACAACAAGGTTCAATTACATGGACAGGCGATCCTTACAATGCTTATATTGATTTGAAAACCTATTTTGATGTGAAAGCAAGTATTAGCGAAATCTCTCCTGACAATATTACTGGAACAGCAAATTCAACACCTCAAGACATTCAATGTTTCATAAATTTATCAGAATCATTGTTTAAACCAGCAATAGCTTTTGATATTAAAGCCCCAAAAGCAACTGATGAAGGTCAAAGTTTAATTAATCGAGTTGTCAGTGATCCAGATGAAAAAAATAGACAATTCTTTTCGTTATTACTTTGGAAACATTTCCAACCTTTACAAGGTGCAGCAGGAACAGGTGGAGGAAGTGCAGCTTTAGATTTAGTTGCAAATCAAATTAACTCTATGCTTTCACAAGTTTCTAAAGATTATAAATTAAAGCTAGATTTAGGAGCAGATGCAAACGGAGGTAATACTGTCGCTTTAGACGTTTCAAAACAATTTTTAGATAATAGACTAATATTAACAGGAAGTTTTGGTGTAGATAATTCAGCAAACTCTTCAAATTCTACTTCTTCAAGTTCTACAACTACAAAAACTAGTACATCCTCACAAAGTTCATTAATAGGTGATGTTAATTTAGAGTATTTATTGAACGAATCAGGGACATTTAGAATCAATGTATTTAATGAATCAAACGATAATACAATTATTCAGCAAAAATCATTAGGTCTTTTTACACAAGGTGCCGGGCTTCATTATCAAGAAGATTTTAATGATATCAACAGCTTTAAAATGATTCAATATGCTCTAGACGTATTTCGTGTAAAAACGAAGAAAAAATTCATCAACAAAAAGAAAAGAAAGTTAACCACTGTTCCTAGTGACCAAAAGAAATAAGACAATTTATTTAAAAAAATCCTTTATGATTGAAGTTTCAAGTTAAATAAATTAATTCAAAGCGAACTTTTATTATTTTTGTATCAGTGTGAAATAAGCTAAAACAAGAAACATCTTTATCGATGAATTTATAATAGCAATCCACTTTTTCTGCAATGCAGATCATAAACTTTAAAACATATTAAAATACATATGAAAAAAGTATTAATTGCAAATAGAGGTGAAATTGCTAGAAGAGTAATTCGCACATTGAAAAAAATGAATATTGCGAGTGTTGCAATATATTCAGATGCTGATATAAACGCTCCTCATGTTTTAGAAGCAGATGAAGCAGTTTATGTTGGAGAAAGTCCATCTTCAGAAAGTTACCTCAAACAAGACATTATTTTAGATTATTGCAAAAAATTAGGTGTAGACGGTATTCATCCTGGATATGGTTTTTTATCTGAAAATGCTGGATTTGCCAGAAAAGTAAAAGAAGCAGGCATAACATTTATAGGTCCATCTCCAGAAGCAATGGAATTAATGGGAGATAAACTAAGTGCTAAGCAAGCTGTTAAAGGGTATAATGTTCCATTAGTACCTGGTGTTGATAGTGCCATTTCAGATGTAAATGAAGCGATTAAAATTGCAGAAGAAGTAGGATACCCAATTTTAATAAAGGCTTCTGCTGGTGGTGGCGGAAAAGGGATGCGACTTGTTGAAAATTCAGCAGAATTTACTGAACAGATGAAACTAGCTCAAAATGAAGCTAGATCTTCTTTTGGTGATGATGCAGTATTTATCGAAAAATTTGTAACCAAGCCAAGACATATTGAGATTCAAGTTTTCGCAGATAGATTAGGAAACACTGTTTATTTGTTTGAAAGAGAATGTAGTATTCAAAGAAGACATCAAAAAGTAATAGAGGAAGCTCCAAGTGCTATATTAACACCTGAATTAAGAAAACAAATGGGTGAAGCTGCAGTTGCGGTTTGTAAAGCTTGTAACTACGAAGGTGCTGGAACAGTAGAATTTCTATTAGACGCCGATTTGAAATTTTATTTCTTAGAAATGAATACTCGTCTTCAAGTTGAACATCCAGTAACTGAAGAAATTACAGGTTTAGATTTAGTAGAATGGCAGATTCTTGTCGCAAGAGGTGAAAACCTACCTAAAACTCAAGAAGAATTACAAATAAAAGGACACGCAATTGAAGTTCGCGTCTATGCAGAAGATACATTAAATGGATTTGTACCAGATATTGGAAATTTAAAACGTTATAGAATACCTTCTGGAAGAAGCGTTAGAGTTGATGATGGTTTTGTAGAAGGGATGGATATTCCTATTTATTATGATCCAATGATCGCAAAATTGGTAGTTTGGGGTAAAACAAGAGAAGATGCAATAAGAAGAACTATTCAAGCAATAGATCAATATCAAATTTCTGGAATTAAAACAACTTTAGACTTTGGTAAATATGTATTGAAACACGAAGCATTTGTTAGCGGAAACTTTGATACCAACTTTGTAAAACACTATTTTGAAGATCCTAAAATCATGTATACAGCAATGGAAGAAGAAAGAGAAGCTTTAGAACATGGAATTGATGAGATTTGGGAATCAATTAAAAAACACAAATCCAAAGAATATGCTTCAAGAGAAATTAGTAGTTCTTGGATAAACACAAGAATTTAATTTTATAAAATGGTGTCTTTAGAAGACACCATTTTTTTTAAAATAATCTTTCAAGATTTTCTAAACCAATCCCCCTCGAACCTTTTAGTAATATTAGTTGATTTGTAAATTGATTTTCATTGAAGTATGCTTCTGCATTTTCTCTTGAGTCAAATGCATTACTATTTTCATTTAAGATTGTCTTAAAAATTGAACCTACAAAAAATCCTTCCAAATTCAGTTTATCTATCAATTCAATAATATTCTCATGCTCTTTTATTGATTCTTCTCCTAATTCTAGCATATCACCAATAATGAAAGTTTTATCATTTGTTGGAATTTGAGCAAAACTTTCAAGTGCTGATTTCATACTTGTCGGATTAGCATTGTAACAATCTAAAATCAATTTATTTTTACCTGTTTCTTTCACTTGAGAACGATTATTTGTTGGATTATATGTTTGTAGTGAATCATTAATTAATTTAGGTTCTATATCAAATTGAACTCCAAAAGCAACGGCCGCTAAAAAATTATAAAAGTTATATTTTCCAATCAGATTTGTAGAAATAATTGGTGAATGATAACCATTCGATTTCCATTTAAATTCAACAAATGGTGTCATATTAATTAATTC
>CALPUT020000048.1 GCA_943326825.2 Chryseobacterium gleum
GGTGCTGGTCCTGGTGACATTGAATTGTTAACTATAAAAGGTTTGAAAGCAATTCAAAAAGCAGATGTAATATTGTATGATGCTTTAGTAAATGAAGAGTTGTTAAATGAAGCGCCAAACGCAGAAAAGATTTTTGTAGGAAAAAGAAGAGGGTTTAAAGCATATTCTCAAGAAGAAATCAATCGCTTAATTGTGGACAAAGCTTTTTTAAGTGGAAATGTAGTACGATTAAAAGGTGGAGATTCGTTCGTTTTTGGAAGAGGCTCTGAAGAATTACACTATGTTGAAGCTTTTGGGATTGAAACGGAAGTAATTCCAGGTATCTCAAGTTCAATTTCAGTTCCTGCTTTAGCTGGGATTCCTGTAACTCATAGAGGTGTTAGTAACAGTTTCTTCGTATTATCTGGGACTTTATCAAATGGTGAATTAAATCCAGAAATAAAAGTAGCGACAAAATCTTCTGGGACGGTCGTTATATTAATGGGGATTTCTAAATTGAATGAAATAGTTGAGATTTATAAAAAATACGGAAAAGAGAACGAAGCAATCGCAATTATTTATAACGGTTCATTACCTTCACAATCAACTGTTGTTGGAACGATTGATTCGATTTCTGAAATCGCTGAAGCAAATAAAAATTCTGGTCCAGGAATTATAGTAATTGGATCAGTGGTTGAAATTTCAGCAATTTATAATGACAGCAGTTATTTATTTGAGAAAATAGTACTGTAAATTCTTTTGGCTACATGCACATATATACACATATACAATTAACATTTTAAAACAGTAACAAGAATGAAGACAAAATTACAAGCATTTATTTTATTCCTAACGCTCTTTGGGGTTCAAACAGTTTTATCGCAGAACGGATTGATTCAACTCTCAGGAAAATTAGATGACAAATCAACTGGCCAACCTTTAATAGGTGCAGTTGTTAAAATTAAAGATACCGATAATTCTGTTACAACAGATGCAGAAGGTAAATTCACGATCAAAACAGCAAATGCTTTTCCAATTTTTATTTTAATAAGCTTTGGAGAGTATGAAAATCAAGAGTTTAAAATTGAGAATGAAAAAGCACAATTAAATTTTCAATTAGAACCAAAATCTATTTTAACCAATACAGTTGTTGTTTCTGCGTCGAGAGTAAGTGAAAACATCTTAAAATCTCCAGTTGCAATTGATAAATTAGATATAAGAGCGTTAAGAGAAACTCCGGCTCCAACTTATTATGATGCAATAGAAAATATAAAAGGTGTTCAGTTGACAACTTCAAGTTTAACATTAAAAGTGCCAAATACAAGAGGATTCAACTCTCCAAATAACTTCCGTTTTATGCAGTTAGTTGATGGTGTTGATTTACAAGCTCCAACGTTAGGTGTTTCAATTGGTAATACAATCGGACCAAACGAATTGGATATTAAAAGTGTTGAAATTATACCTGGAACTTCTTCAGCATTGTATGGTATTAATTCAATTAATGGTTTAGCGAATTTACAAACTAAAGATCCATATTTAAATCAAGGTGCAAGTGTATATCAAAGAACTGGTATTAATCATGTAGACAATAAAGATCATGGTTTAAGTTTTCTAGGTGAAACAGCGTTTCGTGTAGCAGGAACAGTTGATTCAGCTAAAAGAATTGCTTACAAAGTAAATGGTTCTTATTTTCAAGGAGTTGATTGGGTTTCATCTAATTTAACAGATCAAAATCCATATAATTTAACAACTTCAAATCCAAAATATCCTCAATTCAGTTCTGCTGATCAAAATCCAGCTTATGATGGATGGAATAGATATGGAGATGAAAAAAATAATACAGTTACCGATACATTGAAATATGGTGGAAAAAAAGAAGTTTTTAATGTAAGGAGAACAGGTTACAATGAGAAAGATTTAGTGAATCCAACAGTTAAAACAATCAAATTTGATGCTGGTTTGTTTTATAAATTTAAAAACGATGCTCAAATTAGTTATGTATACCGTTTAGGTACTATGGATGGAGTTTTCCAAAGAGGAAATAAAATTCAATTGGATGGTTTATTACTTCAAAGTCACGCTTTAGAATATAAAGGAAAAAAATTGACAGCAAAAGTATATGCAAACTCTGAGGATACTAAAAACTCATACAACTTAAAGCCATTAGCCGATAATTTAGATTTAACATTTAAATCAAATAAAAAATGGGCTAAAGATTATCAAACAGCATTAAACTCAGCTTATACGGCAAATGGTGGGGATTTAACAGCTGCACATGAAGCAGCAAGAGCAGCTGCAGACACAGGTAGACCTGAACCAGGATCAGATTTATTTAATCAACGTAAAGAAACAATTATTGGAATTAACAACTGGGATCATCCATCTTTGTATCCCTACGTTTCAGCTCAAGATCCAACAAATACAACTGGTGGTGCAGCATTATGGCAAAAAAGTAAAATGTATCATGGAGAAGTACAATATGATTTATCTTCTGTAACAAAAAACTTTGTGAATGTTTTAGTTGGTACCGATGCTCGTTTGTATACAATTATACCTGATGGAAATAACTTCGTTGATTTTACAAAATCGTTAGCAGAAAGAAATACACCAGGTGGAAATAATGTAACGTATACTAAATTTGGAGGTTTTGCTCAAGTGAGCAAAGAGTTATTTGATCAAAAATTAAAGTTAGTTGGATCGTTAAGATATGATAAAAACCTTGATTTTGATGGGAAATGGAATCCTAGAATTGCCGCTGTATATTCTCCAAACAAAAAGAGTTCAATTCGTTTGTCTGGACAAAATGGATATAGATTCCCTGCACTATTCGAAGCATTGTCTTATGTTAACAATGGTGGAGTAAGACGTGTTGGCGGATTAGAAAAAGTGAATGAAGGGTTAAATTATTTAGATAATTCATATACACAAACTTCAATTGATGCATTTCAAGCAGCAGTAAAATCAGATATTAAAGATGGTTTAACTTCATCTCAAGCAATCGCTAAAGAACAGGTGAAATTAGTAGTTGCTAATTTACAAAGAATGCAGCCTGAACAAGTAAAGGCATTGGATTTAGGCTACAAAGCAGTTTTGTTTAATAATCATTTTGTAATTGATGCTGATGTATACTTTAATGAGTACAAAGGATTCTTAGGTCAAATTGAAGTAGCGGTTCCAAATGGACACACAGTTGGTATAATTGAGGCAGCAACTGATGCGAATAATAAAGCAAATCAAACAAGATATAGAGTTTATACAAATGCAACAAATACCTATTATGGTTATGGATCTGCAATTCGTTTAAGCTACAATTTCTTAGGGAAATATTCAATTTCTGGAAACTTTAATTACAATGACTTCCAAGCGAAAGAAAAAACTGATATTTTTACAACAGCATTCAATACGCCAAAATATTCAGCTAACATCCAATTTGGAAATAGAGAAATAGTTAAAAATTTAGGATTTAATATTGTTTGGAAATGGCAAGATGCTTACGATTGGCAAAGTCCATTAGCTAACGGTAGAGTTGCTGCATATAGTACATTTGATGCTCAAGTTTCTTACAAATTAGAGAAGGCGCATACAAATATTAAAGTAGGTGGAACGAATATCTTTAACAGACGTTATTTCCAATATGCTGCAGGACCAAATATCGGAGCATTATATTATGTTAGTTTAACATTTGATGCACCTTTTAAAAAGTAAAATAAAAGAATGAAAAAAAAGTTTTTATATATTTTATTCCTTTTCAGTTCCTTTTCTGTTTTTGCTCAACAGCAAGAACAGAAAACGGCTGTTTTTAATATAGAAGGACAAATAGCAGTTACTACAAATGGAAAAGGAGCATTTCTGAATTTGGGTGGTCCAAATGTGAAGTTTAATTTTAGTAAAGTTGCGGTAGCTATAAACTTCATGCCTTCTCTTCGTTTTCAAGAAGATAAAGTGAAAAGTTTTGTAACACCAATGTTAGGTTTTGGACCACAATTTTATTTTTTAAAAAATAAGAGAACAATTTTGAGTTTTCCAGCATATTATAATACATCACATAACCAATGGATTTTTACTGCAGGAATTGGTTATGTTTTAAAAAAATCAAAATAGTCAATCAACTAATCACTTTGAATCAAACTTAAAAAAGAAAGAATTATAGAATGAATACAACTAAAAAAGATAAAAACGAATTATTCCCAGTTTTTTTAAAACTGAACGAATTAAATGTTTTAATTATTGGTGGTGGAAAAATAGGTTTGGAGAAATTATCATCTGTAATTTCTAATTCTCCTTTGAGCAGAGTTAAAGTTGTTGCTATTTCCTTCATAGATGAGTTGAAACAATTCGTAGAATCTTATCCTTTAGTTGAATTGATTGAATCTGAGTTCAAAGATGAACATTTAGAAGGGATTCAAATTGTCATTTCTGCCTTGAATAATGTTGAATTATCCGAGCAGATTAAAAGAACAGTAAACCAGAAAGGAATTTTATATAATGCAGCGGATAAACCTGAATTATGTGACTTTTACCTTGGTTCTACCGTTACAAAAGGAAATTTAAAAATCGGAATTTCGACAAATGGCAAGTCACCAACTGTTGCAAAACGATTAAAAGAAATATTTAATGACAATATTCCAAATGAAATAGATAATTCATTGGAGAATTTAAGTAAAATTAGAAATCATTTGAAAGGTGATTTTCAACGTAAAATTTTACAGTTAGATAAGATTACAAGTGAATTAAAAGAAAATAAAGCAAAAGCTTGGTATCATTTTAGTTTTAAAAAAGTGTTTGGCTATGCAGCTTCGATTATCGGAATTATGCTTGCAGGTCATTTGTTATTTACAATTATCCCTTTAGAATCAATTTGGAGTAAAACGGGAGAATTGGCTTCGACTTTAGATATCGATTTTGTCTATTTTATGATCGGTGGATTTATTGCTCAAATGATCGATGGTGCACTTGGAATGGCTTATGGTGTAAGTGCAACAACTTTTTTATTGTCTTTTGGAGTTACTCCTGCAGTTGCAAGTATGAGTGTTCATACTTCTGAAATATTCACTAGTGGTGTTTCAGGTTTTATGCATTTAAGATTTGGAAACGTTAACAATAAATTATTTAAAACCATTTTAATTCCTGGAGTGATTGGTTCAATTCTAGGTGCATACATTTTGTCTGAATTTGAAAATTACAACACATATATAAAACCGGTAGTAGGTATTTACACATTGATTTTGGGGATCATAATTATTCATAAGGTTATCAAAAAGAACACAAGACGTAAAAAGGTCAGTCATGTGGGTTGGTTAGCAACTGCAGGAGGATTTTTAGATGCGATCGGTGGAGGTGGATGGGGACCAGTTGTTTCTTCAACGTTGATTGCAAGAGGAAAAAATCCAAGGCTAATAATTGGTTCAGTTAACTTGGCGGAGTTTTTTGTTTCGTTAGCAAGTTCATTTACATTTTTCACTTTAATTGGTACATCTCATTGGCAAACATTTGTTGGTTTAATTTTAGGAGGTGTATGTGCCGCTCCAATAGCAGCTTATCTGTCAAGAAAATTAAATGTAAAAGCAATGATGTTAATGGTTGGAATTATAATAATTATTGTTAGTTTAAGGATTATAATTATGACTATTTTAAAATAATATAAATTTAATTAGAAGATATGAAAAAAGTATATTTAAGTGATTCAGGACCAGTAACATCAGATTCTATTTATAGTTTTTGGAGATGGAGTGAAGCAAATGATTTAACTAGTGATAAAATTGAAGATATTACAAATTACTGTTTAGACTTAGGGATTACAGGATTTGATTTGTCAAACTCATATGGACTAGGAAGAGTTGAAGAATTATTCGGAAATGCGATTGCGAATAAATCATTGAAAAGAGATGAATTTGTTTTGTTTTCAAAAGTTGGATATAAATCGAATGATCCTCAAACAGGTAAAATAATTTATAATCAACTGACTGAAAAGTATTTAGTTAAAACAGTTGAAGATTCTTTGAAAAAATTGAATACGGATTACATTGATGTTTTATTGTTGAAAGATTATGATCCGTTAATGAAAGCGGAAGAAGTTGTATCAGCGTTAAATAAGTTAGTGTATAGTGGAAAAGTAAAACACATCGGTATTTCTGATTTCAATGTGTTTGAACATCAATTACTTTCTAATTTGTCTTTGGATATTGTGACAAATCATTTTGAATTGAATTTATTTAATTCTTCAGCTGTTCATGATGGCCGATTAGCATTTGCGAAAGAGAAATATGTTAAACCAATGGCATGGGCTCCTTTAGCGGATGGAAGAATTTTATACGGACATGATAATGAAGCTTTAGCAATTAGAGATATTTTAAGCAATATAGCTTTAAAGTATGATTCTAATATTGAACAGATTGCTGTTGCTTGGATTCATAAATTAGGAGCTCTTCCAATTATAGGAAGTTTAAATAAAGAAAGAATTAAAAATGCAGCTACAGCTAGTGAAGTTAAACTTTCACATGAAGATTGGCATAGAATATATAACGTAACAAGAAAATAAGAATGTCTCTAGAAAATTTAGGTCAACTTTCTTTGGAAGAAGTATTGAAGGAAATAACAACTCAATATGGAGATAAAGCTGCTTTTTCAACTAGTTTGAGTTGGGAAGATCAGGTAATTTCACATCATATTTTTGCTAATAATCTTCCAATTCGCGTTTTTACTTTGGATACAGGAAGAATGTTTCCTGAAACGTATAATGTATTAAACAGAACAAAAGATCGATATGGAAAAGTGATTGAAGTCTATTTTCCAAATAATGAATCGGTTGAAAAATTGGTTACTTCAAAAGGTCCTTTGAGTTTCTATGAATCATTAGAAAACAGAAAAGAATGCTGTAATATTCGAAAAGTTGAACCATTAAATAGAGCATTAAAAGGAGTAGAAGTTTGGATTACTGGTTTAAGAGCAGAACATTCTGATAATAGAAAAGACCTTTCGATAGTAGAGAAAGATGAACAAAGGAATATTATTAAAGTGAATCCATTATTGAATTGGTCGTTTGAAGAAGTGAAAGCGGAAATATCAAAGCACAATATTCCATATAATATTCTTCATGATAAAGGTTTTGTAAGTATTGGATGTCAACCGTGTACAAGAGCAATAAAAGAAGGTGAAGATTTCAGAGCCGGAAGATGGTGGTGGGAAGATACAAGTAAAAAAGAATGCGGATTGCATTCGTAGTGACGAATTGCAATTCGTCCCAACTATGCAATTCGTCCCAACTATGCAATTCGTCCCAACAATGCATTCGTTCCAATAAAAGATAATAATATCAAAATAAAAAAATGAGTAAAATAAATTATTTAGATGAATTAGAAGCAGAAGCAATTTACATTTTACGTGAAGTTGCTGGTCAATTTGATCGTCCTGCTTTATTATTTAGTGGTGGTAAAGATAGTATCTGCTTAGTTCATTTAGCGCTTAAAGCATTTCGTCCTGGTAAATTCCCATTTCCATTAGTGCATGTAGATACAGGTCATAATGCACCTGAAGTAATTGCATACAGAGATCAATTGGCTGAGAAGTTAGGTGAGAAATTAATTGTTCGTAAAGTAGAAGATACAATCAAAGAAAGAAATCTTCAAGATGGAAAAGGAAAATTTCCAAGTAGAAATCCTTTACAAACGTATACTTTACTAGATACAATTGAAGAATTCGAATTTGATGCTTGTATTGGTGGAGCTAGAAGAGATGAAGAGAAAGCAAGAGCAAAAGAGCGTATTTTCTCAGTGAGAGATGAGTTTGGACAATGGGATCCTAAAAAACAACGTCCTGAGTTATGGAATATCTATAATGGTAAAATTGATAAAGGTGAGAACGTTCGTGTATTTCCAATCAGTAATTGGACTGAATTAGATGTTTGGAATTACATTCAACGTGAAAAAATAGAATTACCTTCTATATACTTTACACATGCTAGAGAATGTATTTTAACAGAGCAAGGTCAATTAATGGCAACGAATGAATTTGTTGAAATTGATGAAGACGATGTTATTGTAACAAGAAACGTTCGTTACAGAACAGTAGGAGATATGACATGTACAGCAGCTGTAGAAAGTGAAGCATATACAGTTGAAGAAATCATCGCTGAATTGAAGGACACTAAAATCAGTGAAAGAGGTGCTACACGTATGGACGACCGTATCTCAGAAGCAGCAATGGAAGATAGAAAAAAAGGAGGGTATTTTTAATTTTAAATTTTGGATGATGAATTTTGAATTACTATTTAAAATTCTCAAAATCAATTCAAAATTTAAAATTTATAATTCAAAATTATACAAATGGAATTATTAAGATTTTTTACAGCAGGTAACGTAGATGATGGGAAAAGTACCCTTATCGGACGATTATTATTTGATAGCAATTCAATTTCAACAGATATCATTGAAACGCTTACAAAACAAAGTAAAGTGACTGGAGTTGGTGCAGAGATTGATTTAGCTTTGTTAACAGATGGTTTAAGAGCCGAAAGAGAACAAGGAATTACAATTGATGTAGCATATAAGTATTTCAGTACAGATAAACGTAAATTTATCATAGCAGATACACCAGGACATGCTCAATATACGCGTAATATGTTTACAGGAGCTTCAAATGCTGAATTAGCAATTATTTTAGTAGATGCTCGTAACGGAATTACTGATCAAACAAAGCGACACAGTATCATTTCGTCAATTTTAGGTATTCCTCACGTTTTAGTATGTGTGAATAAAATGGATTTAGTGAATTACGACGAGGCAGTATTCAAAAAAATTGAAAGTGATTATTTAGAATTTGCTAAACCTTTGAATATTGGTAAAATTTCATTTATACCTGCAAGTGCTTTAGCAGGAGATAATGTTGTAACACCATCTGAAAATTTAAGTTGGTTTAAAGGTCCAGCATTATTACAATTTTTAGAAGAAGTTGAAATTGTGAAAAATACAGTTGTTTCTGATGCTCGTTTTCAAGTTCAATATGTAGTAAGACCTCAAACGGATGATTTACATGATTACAGAGGATATGCTGGAAGTGTTTTATCAGGTAGCTTTAAAGTAGGGGATAAAATTAAAATTCTTCCTTCTGAAAACGAAACTGAAATAACACGCATCGAAAGTAATTTAAAAGATGTTACTGAAGCAGGAGCAGGTTTACCCGTAATTTTACATTTGAAAGAAGATTTAGATATTAGTCGTGGAAGTACAATTGTACCAGCAAATCATTTACCTTCATTAGAAAAAGAAGTTAATGGAACAATTTGTTGGATGGACAATAGTGCTTATAAACCGGGACAAAAGTTGATTTTTCAACAAAATAGCTTTAGGACGAAAGCGGTAATCAAAGATATTGAAAGTAAGGTCGATATTCATACTTTTGAGAATTTAGAAAGCGACGGTACTATTTCATTAAATGATTTTTGTAAAGTATTCATTAAAACTGCTGATGCTGTAAGTTTTGATTCTTACCAGAACAATAGAAAAACAGGTGCTTTTATTTTAATTAATGAAAACACAAATGGAACTGTAGCAGCAGGTGTAATAGACTAAAAAAATAATAATGAAAACATTTATTGAGGAGTTATATGAAATTCACAAAGAAAAGACGGTATTACCTGCACCTTTGTTAGTTAATAATTTTATTGATAAATTGTTTTCAATTTTATTTCCTACATATAACAATAAAACTTTTGCTAATAAAGAAAAATTAGAGGAAGAGTATGCTAAAAACAAAGAGCAACTTTCGATATTATTGTTACATGTTAAAGATTTTTTATCTGAAGATGTTGATGCTTTAATTGATAAATTTTATTATAAATTACCTCTGATTTACAAATGTTTAATTGATGATGCGGATGCAATTGAATTAGGTGATCCGGCTGCAACGAATAGGGATGAAGTCATTCGATCTTATCCAGGATTCTATGCAATTGCGATATTCAGAATTGCACATTTTCTATATGATTTAAAGATTCCATTTATTCCAAGAATATTAACTGAAATAGCTCACAGTAAGACCGGAATTGATATTCATCCAGGTGCAACAATAGGAAAATCATTTTTTATTGATCACGGAACCGGAATTGTTATTGGAGAAACGACTGTAATTGGTAACTTTGTCAAAATTTATCAAGGAGTTACATTAGGAGCTTTAAGTGTAAAGAAAGAATTAGCAGATTCAAAACGACATCCAACAATTGAAGATCATGTAGTGATCTATGCAGGAGCGACAATTTTAGGAGGGAGAACAGTGATAGGTAAAAATTCAACCATTGGAGGAAATGTTTGGTTGACAAAGAGTGTGAAAGAAAATTCATTGGTATATCAGAATGTGGATATCACAATTGATGAAAAAAAATAGAGATGGCAAAATTGATCGATTTTATTGGAAATACACCTTTAGTTGAACTTTCAGTTGTGAACCAAAATCCTAAAGTAAAACTTTATGGTAAATTGGAAGGTCACAATCCTGGAGGAAGTGTTAAGGATAGAGCAGCTTATGGTTTAATTAAAGGAGGAATTGATAGTGGACTTATTAAGCCCGATTCAAAATTAATTGAAGCGACTAGTGGGAATACAGGAATAGCCTTAGCTATGATTGCTCGTTTAATGAAATTGGAGATTGAAATTGTTATGCCTGAAAACTCTACAAGAGAAAGGGTGTTGACAATGAGAGCTTTTGGAGCAACTGTTACTTTGACTCCGGCTGAAGGAGGAATGGAAGCAGCGATTGATTATGCGAGAGAAAAGGTAGAAAAAGAAGGATTTGTTATGTTGGATCAATTTGGGAATCAAAACAATCCGAATATGCATTATAAAACTACTGGTCCTGAAATTTACAGAGATACAAATGGAGAAGTAACTCATTTTGTATCTGCAATGGGAACAACAGGAACTATAATGGGAGTTTCTACTTATTTGAAAGAACAAAATAGTACTATTCAAATTGTAGGAGTTCAGCCAGAAGATGGAGCGAAAATACCTGGAATCAGAAAATGGCAGAAAGAATATTTGCCAAAAATATTTGATGCTTCTCGAATAGATCAGCTAATTGAAGTTTCAGAAGAAGAAGCAAAACAAATGGCTAAGCGATTAGCAAGAGAAGAAGGTGTTTTTTCAGGAATGAGTAGTGGAGGTGCAGTTGCTGCAGCGTTGAAATTAATACCTACTATAGAAAAAGGAACGGTCGTATGTATCATATGTGACAGAGGAGATAAATATTTATCTACAGATTTGTTTGAATA
>CALPUT020000049.1 GCA_943326825.2 Chryseobacterium gleum
ATGGCTGAAATTCTGAAATATCGTTTTCCAGATAAAGAAATCGTTGAACAAACAGGTTTTTTTAGAGAAATTGATTCTTCAAAAGAATTAAAAGGATTCATTATTTCAACATTTTTAAAAGATCGCTATTTTCAATTCGCACCATTAGAAAAAGGTAAAGGCGAGTTCCATTTTGATATTGAAAAACCTTATATCGTTAGTAAATCAGAATATTTAGCTGAAGCATCTTCTTTTTTAGATTCATTTGAACGTTTAGGAATAAAAAAAGCGGTTTTTTCACGCGTTAAAATTGAAGAATTTGACCATCGTAAAACGGAAGATTTATTTCATAAACTGTGTGAAATGTATCCGAAAGCGTTTGTTTATCTAATTTCAAGTGAATTGTTTGGAACGTGGATTGGAGCAACACCTGAGATTTTATTATTGGCTATTTCTGGAACTGGTTTTACAATTTCATTGGCAGGAACGCAACCTGTAATTAATGGAAAGCCTTGGATTGAAAAGGAAATTATGGAGCAATCATTGGTTACCAATTTTTTAGAAACTCAATTGCATTCGAAAGGAATTAAACACATCGAAAAAAATGGCCCTTATGATGACGAAGCGGGACCTGTAAAACATTTACGTACCGATTTCAGCTTTGATTTGGAGAAATTAAGTCCAATCGAAATAGCTAAACATATTCATCCAACTCCAGCGGTGAGTGGTTTACCACAAAAAGCAGCAATTGATTTAATTAATTTCAGAGAACCACATGATCGTCAGTTGTATACAGGAATGATTGGAACAATTTCCGAAGAAAAATCTTCCTTATATGTTAATTTACGTTGTTGTCAAATCCAAAAAGGTCAAGTTTTTCTTTATTTAGGAGGAGGTTTTACGCCAGATTCTGATCCAGAAGCAGAGTGGGAGGAGACTGAGAATAAGGCGAAGACATTATTGAAGGCGATTGAGGAAGTAAAATAATCTTGATAGAATTAATTTGATATTAATTATTTTCACCTTATATTTAATTATTGTTTAAAAAAAATACATGAGACAAATTTCTTTTACGCTGAATGAAAATGAATATGATTCTTTCATGAATCTGTTAAAGTCATTTAAGTCAGTAAAGAATGTTCAATCTGAACGAATTGATGAATTGGATATTAAATTGTCCGAGGCTCATCATCAAATTGTAGATGATAGAATTTTGAATTATGAGAGTGGAGAAACAAAGTCATTTACATGGAATGAAGTTCGTGAGAATGCAAGAAAAGCTTATACTAAAAAATAGAATAGCTAAACTTTAACCTTTTTTACTAAGTACCTAAATACCTAAATGTCTAAATTTGAAATTGAATTTATTCAAGAGGCTGATATTGAAATAACTGAAGCCTATGTTTATTATGAAAATCAGTTGAATGGTTTAGGAGATAGATTTTTATATGAACTAGAAAGATTGATTAATATAATCATTAAGTCACCTAATGCTTTTCAAATTTTTAATTCAACGAATAAAACAAGGCAGGTTCCAATGGATGTATTTCCATTTGTTATAATTTATAAAATTGATAAGAAAAAAATAGTGTTTTTAGCTGTTTTTGGAACAAATCAAGACCCCGTTAAAAAGGTTAGATGAAATAAAACCATAAATACAAAATCGTAGCACACGTCTATTTTATTGTGCAATTGGTTTAAAATCAAAATGATATCTAATCGCATTTCAATAGATATTATATAAGCATTCCTTTTATGACCTTATACTTCTTATATGGTTTAAAAATATATCGAATTCAACGTATTTTTAACCATATTTCAACTTCCTTTCTCAATTATTTCAATAAATTTGTAAATAATGAAATCGAGCAATAAAAAAGGAGTTCAAATTTTAGTGGAGCAATGTATTTCGCATGGTATGAAAAATTTAGTTTTTTCTCCAGGTTCAAGAAATGCACCTTTTATAATTGCTTTTGATGAACATCCTGATACAAAATGCGTTGTCATTCATGATGAAAGAAGTGCAGCTTTTTTTGCTATGGGAATGGCGCAACAATTGAATGAACCTGTTGGGATTGTTTGTACTTCAGGATCAGCAGTTTTAAATTATTACCCAGCCATTGCTGAAGCATATTATCAATGTATTCCATTGGTTGCTATAACTGCAGATCGTCCATCTGAATGGGTTGATCAAGGAGATGGTCAGACAATTGTGCAAGACAATGTATTTCAAAATCATATTCGTTATTCAAAGACATTTTCAGAGGTAGTAAATACAGAAGATGATGTTTGGTATTTAGAACGAGAAATTTCTACTGCTTTCAATATTGGTAATGGAAATTGGAAAGGTCCAATTCATTTAAATATGAGTTTTAGAGAGCCTTTGTATGATTCAGAAGAAATTCAAAATCAGAAGAGGAAAAAGATTAAAACGGTTAATTCAGATTTTCAGATTTCATTAAATGACAGTGTAGAACTTATCAATATTTGGGAAGATTCTCCAAAGAAAATGATTATTTGTGGCCAAATGCCTGAAAATAAAGCATTGTTGAAACAATTGAAACAGCTTTCAGAAGATACTTCGGTTGCGATATTAGTTGAGAATTCTTCAAACTTGGTTGATCAAACTTTTATTCATTGTATAGATCGTACTTTAAATTCAATTAAGGAGGAAGAATTAGAAGCTTTTGCTCCTGATTTATTAATCACAATTGGTGGAGCTGTTGTTTCGAAAAGAATCAAAGCGTATTTAAGAAATTACAAGCCGAAGCATCATTATAAGATTGGATTCGATTTTCCTTACATGGATACATATCAAAGTTTGACGCATACATACGAATGTGAACCGCATATTTTTATTTGGACGTTGAATCAATTGAACAATGATAAAAATGTTTCTATGTTTGGTTCAAAATGGAAACAAAAAGATTACTTGGTTCAAGCTAAATTACCTGAATTTTATTCAGATTTAGTTTATTCGGATTTGAAAGTCTTTGAAGTTGTATTGGATTATTTGCCAGAAATGTCACATTTACACATGGCGAATAGTTCTGTTGTTAGGTATTGTCAATTATTTGATCCAATTCAAAGTATTCGTTATTGGACAAATCGAGGTACAAGTGGGATTGATGGAAGTTCGAGCACTACTTGTGGAGCGGCATATGTTTCGAAAGATGAATTAAATGTATTAATTACTGGAGATGTTTCATTTTTCTATGATAGCAATGCTTTTTGGAATCAACATTTAACTTCAAATCTTCGAATTATCATGATTAATAATTCGGGAGGTGGGATTTTTAAAATTATTCCTGGTCCAGCATCATCAAATCAATTAGATCATTACTTTGTAGCAGAACATAATTATTCAGCAGAATACATTTGTAAAGCATTCGGTATTGAATATATGAAAGCGAATTCTATTGAAGATATTGAAGAACAAATGGAAGAATTCTATCAGATAACCGAAAACGGTCGACCTATTTTAATGGAAATCTTTACTCCGTCAGATATAAACCACTTACTTTTACAAGATTATTTCGCAGAGCTTAAATAAAAAATATATAATCAATATTCAAAATTATTTAAAATGGATTTTTCAATATTATTTACAACCACAGGCCTTTTTTACCTTTTTGTTTTGTCACTTTTAGAAATTGTGTTAGGTATAGATAATATCATTTTTATTTCAATTATTACAGACAAACTTCCTATAAGAAAGCAACGTATTGCTAGAAATGTTGGTTTATCAATGGCTTTAATTGTTCGATTGTTTTTATTGAGCATTGCAGCTATGATTATGGCGATGACTGATCCTATTTTTCCAACTACTAAAATTGAATTTTTAAAAGAGTTTTCTGGACAGAGTTTAGTATTGTTAATAGGTGGTTTGTTTTTGATTTACAAAAGTACACATGAAATGCACAGTACTGTTAAAGGTCATAATGTTGATTCTGCAAGTAAAAAAGAAAAATTATCAGCTGTAATTATGCAGATTGTAATGGTGGATATAGTGTTTAGTTTTGATTCAATTATTACAGCTATCGGTATGACAAATGGTATTTCACATGAAACACATGGAAATCCAATGATAATTATTTATTTGTCTGTCATTATTTCAATGATTATCATGTTGATTTTTGTGAAACAAATCAGTGACTTTATTAATAATCGTCCAACAATTAAAATGATTGCATTAGCATTTTTAGTTACGATAGGGGTAGTATTATTAGCAGAAGCATTCGGACAAGAAGTTCCAAAAGGTTATATTTATTTTGCAATGGTTTACGCATTGATAGTTGAGTTTATCAATATTCGAATGCGAAAAAACAAAGGTGAAAAAGAAATCTAATATGACAAAAAGTGAAGCACTTTTATTTTTTCCTTTTGATGACTTGGAAGATGAAATAGAAGAGGTGTATGAAGGGGTATTATTTGAATACAAACTTTTTTTTCAGTCTAAAGTTCCAATTAGAAAGGTATTTTGTTCTAAAATTCACAAGCTAAAAAAAATGCATGAAGCTTTTTTGGTTCTTGGAGGTAAAATAGAGAGTGTTAATTTAGAGTTAGATTTGAAATTAACGAATGGTTCAATGTTAGATGTATTCAATCAATATCAAAGACTTAGAAATTCTATTAAAGCTCGATTATTATCAGTAGAAACGGCTATTGAACTAGAGCAAATTATAATTCATTATTTACTTTTAGAGGAAAAATATAGAACTCATTGGCCTCATATCGAGCTAGATGAAGGTGAGCAAATTTCTGTAAGTGTTGAACCTGATTCAATGTTGCTTTTAAAAGCGTTAAAAGAATTGGATTTAGACAAAACAGTTAATTTTAATGATCTAGAAAGCAAATCAGCTGAAAAAAAAGAAAACAATTCGTTAAATATCATTTTGATGGAGGCGAAACGATTATCTTTGTTACGAAAAATGGATGAACATGAGTGAAGAAGATGTTTACGAAAAATTAAGAGCACAATTAGAATTACAAGAATGGCCAGATGTATATCTGTTTAAGTTCATAATACCGAATACTTCTGAAAATTTAGCTAAAGCAACAGCTTTATTTAATGAAACTTCGGAAATAACTTTGCATGAATCAAAAACAGGAAAATTTGTGAGTGTAGGGGCTAAAGAAATGATGTTAGATGTTGATTCTATCATCAATATATATATAGAGGCAGCGAAAATTAATGGACTAATAGCGTTATGATGATTTTAATGGGGTATTCAATTAGTAAGGTTTTAATCGGAATGCTTTGGGTTTCGTTAGGCTTATTAATTGTTGTTGTTTTGTACAGAAGAATTCTATCACATTTGCAAAAAGGAAGAGCAGTTCCAGAAGATTATTGTGTATTATATAGTTTAGAAGTAGATCCTGCAAAGGGTGAAATTGAATTTTATTTTACAACTAAAACAAAAAGAAATGTCATTTTTCAATTGTTGAATGATGATTTTTCAGTGTTGAAAGTTATATACGATAAAGAAACAAAAGAAGGTGGACAAATCATTAGATTTGATTCAACTACTATTGAAAATGGCAATTATTATTTTCAAATAGTGACGGATAATCAAAAAACAATGAAAAAGTTTTCTGTGTTAAATTGAATTTAGGATGTCAATTTGACAGTATTTTTTAAGTTGGCAAAATAATTGATTCCAAAGAAATAGCATTATCTTTGAACTTAAGATAGAATATAAAATATAAATAAAACATATTATGGCAGTAGAAATTACAGACGCAAACTTCGAAGAGTTAGTATTAAAATCAGACAAACCAGTTGTTGTTGATTTTTGGGCAGAATGGTGTGGACCATGTAGAATGGTAGGTCCAGTAATCGATGAGATGTATAAAGAGTACGAAGGTAAAGCAATTATCGGAAAGGTAAATGTTGATGAGAATCCGGGAGTATCTGCTCAATTTGGAGTTAGAAATATCCCTACGATTTTATTTATCAAGAATGGAGAAGTTGCAGATAAATCAGTTGGTGCAGTTCCAAAAGCACAATTGGCAGCAAAATTAGATGCAATTTTGTAAGAAATAGATCTTAATTGATGAAAGGGTTTCGGTTTCCGAAACCCTTTTTTTGTTTAATTAAATACCCTTTAGTTTCAATTTTCAACTGATAACTATTCACTATTTATTTGTATTTTTGCAAACAAAATTATTGGATATGGATTCTTGGTTTAAACGTTTAAAATATTACGGTATTGGATTTGGAATGGGGTTGATTTTTGTCATCTTCTTTTTTCAAAACCGAGGATGTTCTTGGTTGCCAGATAATCGTGTTAAAAATTCTATTTTAGATCGTGTATTAGTTCTTCCAGAGAAAGATGCTGCGAAAATGGAAAAATTGGGTCTAACCGAAAAAGAATTAACGCAAGTATTAAACGATGGAGATGTTTTGTTTGAAGAAAGTGTCAAAAAAGGAAATCCAAAAGTGTATGCTGTCGAAAAAGAATTTGAAGGTAAAGGAAAATTAAAATTCTTTTATACGCTTCCAAATGAAAGTTTTATTTCTGAAATTCATTTAACAGAGTCTTCAGCGACAAAAGTGAAGAATACAAAAACTGGAACAGGAAAATTAATTAGTTTTCCGAAAGATGATAATTTAGTTTATCCTGATTCTGCTGCGAATGTGACATGTCAACAATCAGTTTTACAATTGATTAATCCAAAAGATATTCTAAAATTAATTAAAAAATCGGGTAAGATTGATTTTTCTAAATCGTTTTTAAAAGCAAATCCAAAACCGGAACATTATATCGTTTTTACGGACAAAAAAGGAAGAGAAATTGGTTCGAATGTTATTTGGTATAAAAACAAATTAAACATTACAAATTTCGTTTTACCTTTTAAATCAATTTGTAAATAACGTTCTTCAACCAACGTTGTTAATAAATCAATCGTTTTGATCTACAATTGAACAAGACTTTTTTTAATTTTGAAGTATGGAATTTTCAGCGCATCAAATTGCAAGCATATTAAACGGCGAAATTGTTGGTAATCCTGACGTTTCAGTAAGCGGTTTATCTAAGATAGAAGAGGGGACAGAAGGTACGTTGTCTTTCTTGTCAAACCCTAAATACGAAGAGCATATTTATTCTACTGGTGCATCAATTTGCATTGTGAATAATACATTTACTCCATTAAAAACGTTACCAGAATCATTGACTTTGGTGAAAGTTGATAATGCATATGCTTGCTTCGCAAAACTTCTAGAATTCTACGATCAAATGCGTAGAAAACAACCTAGAATAGAATCACCATCTTACATTTCTACTTTAGCAAATATTGGAGAGGACTTGTATTTAGGCGCTTTTGGTTACATTGGTGACGGAGCTAAAATCGGAAATAATGTTGTTATTTATCCGCATGTTTATGTAGGAGAAAATGTTGTTATTGGAGATAATACCGTTTTACATCCAGGTGCAGTAGTTTATGCAGACTGTGTGATTGGGATGAATTGTGTTATTCACGCAGGAGTTAAAGTTGGATCTGATGGGTTTGGTTTTGCTCCAAATGAAGAAGGTGAATACCAAAAAGTGCCTCAAATTGGAAATGTAATCATTGAAGATAATGTTGAAATAGGTTCTAATTCAACAATCGATAGAGCGACTTTAGGTTCAACAATTATTCGTAAAGGTGTGAAGTTGGATAATTTGGTTCAAATTGCGCACAATGTTGAGATAGGTAAAAATACTGTGATGGCAGCTCAAGTCGGAGTTGCTGGATCTGCTAAAATAGGAGAAAGAGTTCAAGTTGGAGGTCAAGCCGGTATTAGTGGGCATCTTCATATTGCTGATGGAACACAAATCGTAGCTCAATCAGGAATCCCTTCTACTGTTAAAAAAGCACAAGTATTAATGGGGTCTCCAGGGATTCCTTTAGAAGATTATAAAAAATCATATTTTGGATTTAGAAAATTACCTTTCATTTTGACAAAAATCCAAGAGTTTGACAAGAAATTTAAAGAATTAACCAATAAATAGAACATGGCTGAAAAGCAACGCACATTAAAAGAAACAATCGTTTTTGAAGGAATAGGTCTTCATACTGGAGAAAAAGTAACATTAGAAATTTGTCCAGCTCCAGAAAATCATGGGTATAAATTTCAACGTGTTGATTTAGAAGGTCAACCTATTATTAAAGCGGATGCTGATTTGGTGGTTGCAACAGATCGTGGAACAACATTGGAGCAAAATGGCGCGAAAGTTTATACAACTGAACATGTTTTAGCTGCATTATATGGTATGCAAGTGGATAATGCTTTGATTAAAGTGAATGCTCCTGAAATTCCAATTATGGATGGGAGTTCTTTACTTTTTGTTAAAGGAATAGAAAAAGTTGGTTATCAAGAACAAGAAGCTGACAGAGAATATTATGAATTAACAGAAAATATTCCTTGGGAAGATGTAGAAAAAGGAACTGAGTTTTTAGCAATTCCTTATCCTGAATACAGAATCACCGTAATGGTTGATTATAATTCTCCAGTTCTAGGAACACAACATGCTCATATTTATAAATTAAACGAATTCAAAGACAATATTGCACAATGTAGAACATTTGTTTTCTTGAGAGAATTAGAATTCTTAGCTAAAAACAACCTAATTAAAGGAGGAGATTTAGATAATGCAATTGTATTAGTAGATAGAACAGATGTAAGTCAAGAAGAATTAAATCGATTGGCTAAAATACTTGGAAAAGAAGAGTTGAAAATTTCTTTAGACGGTATTGGTGTTTTAAACAGTACAAAGTTACAGTTCGAAAATGAGCCTGCTAGACATAAATTACTTGATATTATTGGTGATTTAGCGTTGATAGGAAAACCAATTAAAGCTCATATTTTAGGAGCTCGTCCAGGTCACTCAGGAAATGTTCGTTTTGCGAAAGTATTGAAAGAACATTTCAAACAAAAAGAAAAAGAAGGTAGAAAGTTCGATTTAACGAAAGAACCCTTATATGATATTAATGATATTGAAAAAATGTTACCTCACCGTTATCCATTTTTATTAGTGGATAAAGTAATGGAGATCACTGAAGATTCAATTATTGGTATGAAAAACATCACCATGAATGAACCTCAATTTACAGGTCATTTCCCAGGTAATCCAGTTTTCCCAGGTGTCTTGCAAATTGAAGCAATGGCGCAAGTAGGAGGTATTTTTGCATTAAGTAAAGTAGATACTCCAGAAGATTATTCAACTTACTTTTTGAAAATTGATAATGTGAAATTCAAACAAAAAATTATCCCTGGTGATACAATTGTGTTTGAATTAAAATTAATGTCTCCAATTAGAAGAGGATTGGTGAATATGGCAGGAAGTGGATATGTTAATGGAAAACTTGTGGTAGAAGCAGAAATGTTAGCTCAAGTTGTGAAAGATAAAGCGTAATATGATTAATAATTTAGCTTCTGTTTCTTCGAATGCTACAATTGGAGAAAATGTTGAAATAGGTCCTTTTACGACCATTCACGATGATGTTTTAATAGGAAAAGGATCAAAAATACATTCAAATGTTTCAATTTATCCAGGAACTAGAATTGGTGAGAATTGTGAAATTTTTCCTGGTGCTGTTATTGGAGTTATTCCACAAGATTTAAAATTTGGAGGTGAATATACTACTGTTGAAATTGGAGATAATACTACGATTAGAGAACATGTAACTATACATAGAGGTACAAATGATAAATTAGCAACTAGAATTGGTTCTAATTGTTTGTTAATGACATATGTTCACGTTGCACACGATTGTCAAATTGGTAACAATGTGATTTTAGCTAGTTATGTTGGGTTATCTGGACATGTAATTATAGACGATTTTGCAATTTTAGAAGGTACAGTTGTTGCTCAACAATTTGTTCATATCGGAGCGCATACATTTATCGGAGGAGCTTCTTTAATACGTAAAGATATCCCACCATTTATTAAAGCAGCTAGAGAACCTTTAACATTTGCAGGAGTAAATTCTATTGGTATCAGAAGAAGAGGTTTTACAGATGAACAAGTACGTGAAATAGAAGATATTTACCGTATTATCTATGTTCAAAACAATAATATTTCAAAAGGTATTGCAGCTGTAAGAGAAACTTTAGCAGATTCTGATATTCAAAAGATGATTTTAGGATTCATAGAAACATCTGATAAAGGAGTGATAAGAGGTTTGAATTAGAAATAATTTCTAGTAAATTTGATAAAACGTTAAAATATGCTTTCAAAGAAGACAAAATATGCGATTCATGCATTGACTTATTTAGCTCAAAAAGATGCATCTAGCCCAACGTTAATTGTCGAAATTGCCAAAGAAGCAAACATCCCTAGAAAATTTCTTGAAACAATATTATTGGATCTTAAGAAAAATGGGTTGGTTGGTTCTAGAATGGGAAAAGGTGGAGGTTATTTTACTAGAGTTAGTCCATCTGAAATGAAACTTTCTTTGATTATCCGTCTTTTTAACGGTCCAATTGCAATGTTGCCTTGTGCAAGTTTGAATTACTATGAAAAGTGTGAAGAATGTATTGATGAAGTTACTTGTGGTTTAAGACATGTAATGGCTCAAGTGAGAGATGAAACACTTAAAATTTTAGAAAATAAATCAATACAAGATATTTTAGATAATGAAGGTATTTTAAACTTTCAGGCATCTATTGCTGAACAGTAATTGATTTCAGATTATAAAAAGAACTCCTTAGGCAGATTGTTTAAGGAGTTTTTTTGTGAATGTGAATTTTACTTTGATTAAATCAATCATTTCTGTCTTAGTTTCTTTATTTTTGTCGAAAATTGAAAAGGCGTGTTTAATAGAGCAGAAGTAGTAGAATTAAAAATTACAGATTATTCTTTCGGTGGAAGAGGAATAGCGAAAATCCCAACAGATGAAGGTTTTTACATCATCTTTGTAGATAACTCTTTCCCTGGTCAAACGGTTCGTGCTCGAATCGAAAAGAAGAAGAAGAAATATGCTGAAGCAAAATTAATAGACATTATCGAGCGATCTGATGTTGAAATCGATAAACCTTTTCAAGAAATTTCAGGAGGCCCTTATATTTTTGTTCCAGTTGAAGAACAAGAAAAAGCAAAAAAAGAAACGACTTTAGAGTTGTTTAGACGTTTGGCTAACATCAAAGAAATCGATTCCATTTTTGATGAATTTATATCTTCTCCTGAACACTATTTTTACCGTAATAAAATGGAATATAGTTTTTCATCGATTGAACATGATGTTCATACC
>CALPUT020000050.1 GCA_943326825.2 Chryseobacterium gleum
GGTGTTTCAAGTGCATTTGCTATTCAAGCAGGTAGAGAATTAAGAATAATGGTTGAAAGTGATAAAATCACAGATTTAAAAGCTGATGAATTATCATTTACAATTTCTCAACGTATTCAAACTGAAATGACTTATCCAGGTCAAGTGAAGGTTACTTTGATTCGTGAGAAACGATCAATCAATTATGCAAAATAGAATTTAAATAAGTATTTATATGCAAAGCTATCATTGAGAAATGGTGGCTTTGTTGTTTGTAAAAGGTTTAAAATGATTCAGATCTTAAAAGAAAAAATAGAGAAGTTTTATTCTGATAAAAATCTTTTTTTACTTTTATCTACATGGTTAATCACCTTCTTTTTTGGTTCTAAAATCGGAGCTGGTTCCATTGGCTTTTTGACGATTTACCCCAATTTAATTATCGGAATATTATTTGTTCCGTTGATTATTTCTTCCTTCTTTTCGTTGAATAAATGGTTTAAATTACACTCTTATTTTATAATTTTATTCGTTATTTTTTCAATAGTATGGATGCTAATAAGTGGCAAGAATGATTACAGTGTTTTTGAGTTTAGAAGCTGGATTTTTTATTTGTTTTCTTTCCTAATCTTATCTGTTTCTTATTGTTTTTTTAAAAATAAATCATATTTCAAACGATCAATCAGTTCGGTTTTATGGATTTGGTTTATCGTCTTAATTCTCTTTGGATTTATAGAAATAATAACAGGATATCATTTTGTTGGATCATTTACAGATAAGATTTCAAAGCTGCCAATTTCAATTACGGATTATACACCGGTTTTTATTTTTGATAATCCAAATGATTACATTTTAAATTGTCTTGGAGTTTACTTTATTCTACTTTTTGTTGATCAAAAACGTTTTGAAAATAGTTGGTTGATTCTAGCTTCAGCGTTTGTGTTATTTATTTTGTCAATTTATTGTTCAGCTAGAATTAGTGAATTCATCTTAATCTTATTGATGTTTTTTGTATTACTAAATTCAGGATTCAAAAAAAGTATAGAAACTGTTTTTAGTATAAAATACTTTATTGGAATTTTTGGTGTTTTACTCATAATCTTGATTTATCTAAATCCAATTTTTAAAGGAAAAGACAGAACGGATATAAATAGTTATTTCTATGAAACAAGTATTATCCAAAAAGTAAATGGAAAATATGAGTTAGTAGATGCAATGAAAACATTGTCTGATGAGGATAAACGAATATTAGATAAAGCAATTAAAAGGAAAAATAAGAATCCAGGATTTAATTCATCTGACATTCGAAAAAAATTATTGAATAATGGTATTTATTTGATTAAAAAACATCCTATACTAGGAGTTGGTCCAGGACAATTTCAGGTTTTAAATGCTAATAAAAAAGTCCCGAATGATATTGGCACGAATAGTAGTCCTCACAATTATATAATTGAAGTCATTTCAAACTATGGAATTTTAGGTTGGATTTTCTTTGTCTATTTAGGATTTATAGTTTTTAAACTTTTTAAATCTAATGGGAATTTAAATAAATGGCTAATCGTTACAATTGCCTTGTTCATGTTAGCTTCTTTTTTACCGTCAGCTTTTATCTATCAACCGATTAATTGGTTGTTTATGTCTTTATGGATCATTTATATTCATAGTATAAAAACAGAAGAAAATGGCGGATAAAAAATTCATAAAGAATTTCGTGACGATGCTCACGGGAAACACGATCAGTCAATTGATTCCATTTCTTGTTGCTTCTTTTTTGACACGTATCTATCTTCCAACTGAATTTGGAGTGTTTTCGAATGTTTTAGCATTGTCTACGTTGTTCGGAATCGTTTCATGCGGTCGATTAGAACTTGCAATTCCTTTACCAAAAGAAAAAAATAAGGCGCAAGATATATTATTTACATCTCTCGTTTTGACTCTAATAATAAGTTTGTTAAGTATACTCATTTATATTTTTTCAAATTCAATAGGGGATTTTTATAATGATAAAGAATTACCTAATTACCTGTTTTATGTACCTATTTGTGTTTTGAGTTTTGGTTTTTTAGGTGTCACAAATAACTGGATTTTAAGACATAAAGAGTATAAAGTGCTTTCTAGGATTAAAATTATTCAATCAGTAATAAATAATTTCGGGGCTTTATTTTTAGGTTATATTGGCTTTGGGATTCATGGTTTATTGATTGCTTGGTTATTATCTCAATTTATACCTGTAGTTTATATTCTTTTTAAAGAAAAAATTAAATGGGAGAAAAATCGCTTTTCAAAAAATGTTGTAGTAGATGTTTTGAAGAATTACAAAGATTTCCCTATGATTAATTCGCTACATGCATTTACTGATATTTTTGCTACACAAGTAATTATCTTTTGGGTAATTTCAACTTTTTACGGAGACGAAAACTTGGGTCTATTTGCACAGATGAATAAATACATAAAAGCCCCAATTGTATTAATCACAAGTTCTGTTTCACAGATTTTTTATGTTGAAGTGAGTAAAGCAATCAATGAAGGTAAATTAGTCATGCCTTTTTTGAAGCAAACGGTTAAAACGACTATGTTTTTTGCAATACCTTTTCTTTTGGTTTTGTTTTTCTTTGCCCCTCAATTGTTTTCTTGGTTTTTTGGAACTAAATTCATTGATTATGGTTTAGCAGGAGAAATGGCGAGATGCAATATTCCTGTATTATTTTTCATGTTTATTATTTCACCTATTTCTGGTTTACCAATATTGTTTAAGAAGCAGAAAAAAGCATTTTTATTGAGTGCAGTTGGTTATTTGTTTGGATTAATTGGATTGTATTTTGGTGCCATTTCAGACTTTTCGATTTATTCTTCTTTATTGATTTATAGTATATTATTCAGTGGATATTATATGATTTTATTAACTTGGTATATTAAACTGATAAAACAACACGATGTTAGTATTAATTAATGGACTTCCTTTATTTGCAAAGCGTTTAGCGAAGGATTTAAGTGAAATTGATCCTAATGTTAAATATGTATTTGTCAATACTTATTATTCAAAATGGGATAAGCTAAAATTTTTGTTTTTAATGCCTTTTGCAAAAGCACTAATTTCTGTAAATGGTGTAAGTGATCGAAGTTTATCCTTGGATTGGGCGCTTTTTTGGAAAAAGCGAATTATTTTGCAATGGATGGGAACAGATTGTTTATTAGCAATTGAACGTTTCAAAAACAACACGATAAATAGAAAATACATCGATTGTTCTTCAAGTTTTGTTGATTCTGATTGGCAGTATGAAGAGGTTAAAAGTATCAATATAGATCCAGTAAAAATTTGGTTTAAATACATTCCTGAAAGTACGACAGTTAAAAAATACAATTCAATTAGAGTATTGACATATGTTGCACAATCTCGTCAAGCATTTTATGGAATGGATAAGATTTGTGAATTAGCTAGAGCTTTTCCAGAAATTCAATTTGATGTTTTGGGTGTCGAAAATTCAGAATTTGAGTATCCTTCGAATTTATCAATATTAGGATGGAAAACTGAAATTGAAGTAGCTGATTTAATGCGAACTTCTCCCATATTTCTTCGATTAACGGAACATGATGGATTTTCAGTTTCAGTAACCGAAGCCTTGAGTTATGGATGCGAAGTTATTTGGTCTTTTGAATTTGAATTTTCTCATTTTGCTTCAACATTTGAACAAGCAAAATTGAAATTAGCAGAAGTTGTTGCTAAAATTGAAGAAAGAGGATTGACTCCAAATATTGAATTAAGTCAAAAAGTACTTGATAAATTTGGGAAGAATAAAGTCTTGACTAATTACGCAGCAGAAATTCATAAAGTGTTAAAAGCACCATTTAAATCAAAGAAACGTGTTTTAGTGAATGGTTTGCCTTTGTTTTCAAAGCGTTTAGTTGATGATCTTCATTCTTTAGACGCAAAGAATACCTATTACTTTGCGGATACATATTATTCTTACTGGCAAAAAATTAGATTTTTGTTTTTATTGCCTTTTACAGATTTAGTGATCTCGTTTAATGGAGTAAGTGACAACAGTGGATCTTTGAATTGGGTACTTCGATTTAAGAAAAAATTAATAATGCAATGGCAAGGAACAGATGTTTCATTGGCAATTGATCGATTTAATGGAGGAACGATTGAAAAGAAGTATATCAATCACGCAAGGCATTTTACAGATGCTACTTGGTTGAAAGAAGAATTAGAGCAAGTTATTCAACCAATCAAGATAGTTCGATTTAAACATCTTGAATTTTCTGAAAACGAATCGGTTTACGATAACGTAAGTGTTCTTTCATACATGGGACAAGGACGTGAAGCATTTTATGGTTATAATGAAATGGTTGAAGCTGCGACTCATTTTAAATCAATGATTTTTCATGTGATTGGTTCTGATGGTAAAGATTTAGACGCACCGGAAAACATTATTTTTCATGGATGGATTAGCCAAGAAGAGGTTGCTGCTTTGATGAGAAAAACGGCTATTTTTGTTCGAATTACAAAACATGATGGTAATTCAATGTCTGTTGTTGAAGCTCTAGGTAATGGATGTGAAGTAATCTGGAGTTATCCAAATGAAAAAACTTATTTGGCTACAAATTCTGATGAATTAATTTCAACTTTAGATAATTTGAAAATACAAATTGAACAGAAAGGATTAATTCCAAATAGGTCTAATTTTGAGTATGTGACAGAAAACTTTAAGAAAGAAATCATTATTGGAAATTATATTAAAGAAATAAACAAATTCATCGATGAAAACTAAACGAATTGCACTTGTAACAACGTGGTTTCCGCCAATTAATGGGGTGGCGGTAAGTCGCATGAATGCGTTTGCAAATTACCTGTCTGAAGAATTTCAAGTAGAGGTATTTTGTTTAGGTGAAAAATCGGAAAAACTTCAAAAAACTGAACGATTGTCAGTTCACTTTTCTACTTCAAATAAATTATTTGAAAAACTAAAAAGTAATCAAGCTGATAATAAATTAGTACACAACGCTAAGACAGCCTTACGTATCGGATTAAAGTACATTGTTAAGAATCCACTTGATAGTTGGAAAAAGTCAACGATTCAAAAGTTAAAAACAAGACATAAAGAAGAGGGTTTTGATTTGATTATTTCTTCGTATTCTCCACAAGAAGCACATTTAGTAGCTATTGAATTTTGTAAAGAATTCTCCAATGTTCCGTGGATTGCAGACATGAGAGACGAAATGAGTTCAAATCCATACATTGATCTGAATACAAAAAATATGTTGAAGGCAATTGAAGAAGATGTCAATAAATACGCTTCAGCAATTACTTCAGTGAGTAAACCAATTGTAGAAGAATTTCGCCAAATCTGTCCTTCTGTTTCATTTTTTGAAGAAATTAGAAATGGCTTTGATCATGATTTAAAATTAGACAATACTGCATCACAGAACATTGAATATAAATTGGGTTATTTCGGAAGTTTCTATGGTGCAAGAAAACCTGATTTTGTATTTAACGCATTGGTTGAAATAAAGAAGGAGAATCCTGAATTGAAATTTAGTGTTCATATTTATGGTGCTCATAACAATTATTCAATTCCTTCTGCAATAAAAGAGGATGTCTTTAAACATGTAGGATTAAACTATATCGACGCTGTAAAAGAAATGAATCGTTTAGATGGAAATATTTTGATTCATCCTCGAACAAAGCATAAAGGTGTTTTTTCAGGAAAAATTTTCGACTATATTTCTGCAGAAAAACCAGTACTTGCATTTGTAGATAAAGATGATGTAGCAGCTGAATTAGTAAACGAGCTTCATTGTGGTTACGTTGCAGAATTTGAAGATCATGCTGAGAATAAAAAAATATTATTAGAAGCATTTAATGCTAAATTAAATAATGATTTAAAAATAGCATCGGCTGAAGCTATTGCGTCATTACATCGTAAAAATCAAGTCCAAAAATTGGCGGAATTAATAAATCAACTTACTTCAAAAAAATAGCAATGAGTCAGGTGAGGAATTATTTTCAAGGTTTAAATACATTAAGAGCAATTGCGGCAATTTCCGTTTTGGTTGGACATGTTGAATTGATTAAACAATCGAAAGGATTTCCTAACTTATTGCATTTAAATTATTTTCTTCATTCTTCTGGTCATACTGGTGTTGTATTATTTTTCGTATTGTCTGGATTTTTGATTACATATTTGTTGTTAAAGGAGCAAAAAGAGACCAATACAATTTCATTTAAAACATTTTATGCTAAACGGATATTGAGAGTTTGGCCGTTATACTTTTTAATCATTCTTTTATCCGTTCTGATTTTTCAATATTTTCCATCTGCTTTAACTTGGCTGTTATGTTTAACAATTTTCCCAAATGTATCGCATGCTTTGGATTTGACTTGGAAAGTAAGTCCCCAATTATGGAGCATAGGTGTTGAAGAACAGTTTTATCTCGTTCATCCTTTTATCGTTTCAAAATTAAAGAAGTGGTTGTTCTTATTTTTGGTTTTATTTTTTGGAGTTTATACATTTCTTCCTCAAATTATCATTTGTTCGATACAACCTTCCATTGAAGTTGAATCATTCTTAAGAAATTTTTTCTATGGATCAAAATACAATTGTATGGCTTTGGGTGGGATATGTGCTATTTTACAAATGAAGTACGGCTCTCAATTGGCTCAACTATTCAAAAGTAAGTTGGTTGCAATTTCTTGTTTTTTAATCCCGTTACTTTATTGGTTAATGCCTTTTCCAATCTATTTAAATGATACCATTCAGATTTGTTTAACGAAGATTGAAGTAACACAAGAAGTTTTCGCTGTTTTATTTGGAATACTAATTCTAGCTGTTGTAAACAACTCGTTTTTATCGAATTTAATAGATTTAAAATTCGCTAATTATTTAGGTAAAATCTCTTACGGAATTTATATGTTCCATTGGATAATTATATTATTGGTGATTCAAGTTTTAGGTTCCTATTTAAAAACGGATTATTTTACTGGAAATATACTACTTTATGTTATTTCAATCGGTTTGACATTCTTGATTTCGGGTCTTTCATTCAAGTATTTCGAGAATAGATTTCTGAAGATCAGAGATAAAATGGTGCAAAAAAGAAAATTAGAAAACCAATGAAAATACTAATTGTCGGTTCAAATTCAATTCATGTTTCTTCTTATGTCACAAGTTTGGCAGAGAAAGAATCAGCTATTTATCTATTGGCTGAAGAGAAATGCGATTTTGATCAAGTGAAAGAAGAACATTTAGTCAATTTAAGAAGTTTAAATCCAATTTCGATTGTAAAAAATTATTTACGTCTAAAAGCTATATTAAAGTCGCTTCAACCAGAAATTATTCATATTCATCAAATAAATCGTTTAGCTTATTTTGTTTCCAGAGCTGCTTCGAAATTACAGTTGCCAATTGTGTCAACCGCATGGGGAAGTGACGTTTTGTTGATTCCATTTAAAAATAGTTTCTTTCGATTTTTGACAACAAAAACTCTTCAGCGATCTAATTTTGTAACTGCTGATGCAAACGTGATGGTTGAGGCGATGCAAAAATTAGATAATTCAGTTTCAAAATATCAACTTCTTCAATATGGAATAGAATTGGTAGATGAACAAGAAAAATTAAACATTGTATATTCAAATCGATTACATAAATCTCTATATCGAATAGATCAAATCATTCGCTATTTTAATGATTTCAGCAAAAAGCATAGTGATTGGAAATTAGTTGTTGCTGGGTCAGGTGATCAAACGGATCGATTAAGAGAGCTTGTAACTGAAAATCAATTGAGCGATAAAGTTGAGTTTGTAGGTTGGTTAAATTCCTCGGAAAATAAAGAATGGTATTCAAAATCAAAAATTTATATTTCTATTCCCGAATCTGACGGAACTTCTGTAAGTGTATTGGAAGCTATGTCTGCAGGATGTATTCCAGTTTTATCAGATTTACCAGTTTCACATGAATGGATTGTCAACAATGTCAATGGAATTATTGAAACGACCGAGGAAAATCCACTTGAAAAATCATTGGAACTTAATTTTCAAGAAGCAAAAATTTTGAATAAGCAATTGGTGAAAGAAAAAGCATCAAGAAATGCTTGCACAGATCAATTTATTGAATTGTATAAAAAGTCAATTGGGAAATGAAAGTCGAAATGAAATACATACAATTATTAAGTATTTATCTTGGATTGGTTGCTTTTGGGATAGTAGTGCTTCCAAAAATGACTGGCTTGTTCTTATTAGGACTGATAATTATTGTTGTTTATGGATTCATTAAAAAAGAGTTGATTTTTAAATTGAACAAATTAGGATCACTTTTTATTTTAATGTATTTAGCTTTTTTGATTGGAACTATTTTTACACACAATACGCCTTTAGCTCTTCGATATGTTGAGAATAAATTGTCGTATCTGTTATTTCCACTATTGTTTTCATTCAAGCCAAAAGAAGAGTTAAAATTAAATTGGAGTTATATTGGATTTATTTCTGGAACTTTATTGATAACGATATTAGGCCTTGTTAAAGGAGTTTATTGTTATTTAGGCCCAACAGGAACGAGAGGATGTATTCTAGCATCTTCAGTTTCTCCATTTATACATCCAACTTATTTAACAGTGTATTTAATGATTTCGATTGGAATTGTTTTAAAAGGATGGAAAGAAGAATGGCTTTATTTTAATAAGAAATGGATGATTCCTTTTCTGATTTTTGCAATTTTAATGCAAGGCTTGTTGTTAAGTCTTTCAGGTATATTATTCTTGTTCATTTTAATTGGGATCTATTGCCTTTATTGGCTGAAAAAGAAAGTCAATAAGCTAATCTTTTACACTTCAATTCTAATTTTACCTTTAATTGGTTATTTTTCGATTACAAATATCCCTCAAATTGAAGGGGAATGGTACAATGCGAAATGGTATGCAGATGAATACTTGAAAAGTCCTGATGCTTTTGTGAAATCGAGAGTCTACCCAATGTCAGGAACGGAAGTTCGAATTGTGATGTGGACAGCTGCAGTTAAAGCCATTCAAAAACATCCACTTGGTGTAGGAACGGGGAATGTAGATGAATATTTAGCAAAAGAATTAAATTTATTAAATCAAAAGGAATTAGCGAAAGAAGAGTTGAATCCTCACAATCAATTTTTTCAAACGACTTTAGAAATAGGTGTTTTTGGGATACTAATTTTGCTTTCAATAATTGGTTATGGTTTTTATTCTGCATTTAAAGAAAACGATTATTTATTGATGTTGATTGTCGGTAGTTTATTCTTTAATTCCCTTTTTGAATCAATGCTGCAACGACATAGTGGTATCGTTATTTACACTTTTTGGATTTGTTTATTATCTATTCTTTATTTGAAAAAAGAGAAAGATCAAAAAATAGGATAAAATGAGATTATTAATATTGACACAATATTATCCACCAGAAATTGGTGCTCCTCAAAATAGACTTCATGAATTGGCTATTCGCTTAAAGGCAAATGGAATTGACGTAGAAGTATTAACTGCTATGCCAAATTATCCTAAAATGGAAATTCAAGAAGCTTATTTAGGTGGTAAAATAAAAGAAGAAGTTATTGATGGAATTAGTGTTCATAGAGCTAAAATTTATGTTTCAAAATCAAAGTCTATAATTAGTCGTTTGTTAAACTATTTTAGTTTTGTTGTAACTTCTTATTTTCGAGGAAGAAAACTTGGTAAATTTGATTTTTTAATGGTTGAGTCACCACCATTGTTTTTAGGTTATTCGGCAATGGCTTTAAGTAGAAAGATAAAGGCGAAATTAATTTTTAATGTTTCAGACTTATGGCCTGAAAGTGCAGAGAAATTAGATTTAGTAACAAATAAACATCTTTTGAAATTAGCTTATAATTTGGAGGAGAAGTGTTACAAAAAAGCATTTTTAGTTACTGGTCAAACAAATGGCATAGTATCAAATATTAAACAAAGATTTCCCTCAACAGATGTTTATTGGCTACCAAATGGTGTAGATTTAGAATATTATAATCCAACGAAAGTTTTGGAGAATGGATTCCGTAAAAAACATCAATTCAAAGAGGAAGATGTATTGTTTTTTTATGGAGGAATTTTAGGATATGCTCAAGGATTACATGTAATTCTAAAAGCGGCTTCAGATAAAAATTGTCCTTCAAATGTTCAATTTATTATTCAAGGATCAGGACCTGAAAAAGAAGAATTGGAAAATCTGAAGAAAGAATTAAATCTTTCAAATGTCCATTTTTTACCGCCTGTTACAAAAACTGAAATGCCAGGTATTTTAAAGGAAATTGATATTGCTTTGGTTCCACTTCGTAAATTAGAACTTTTTGAAGGAGCTATTCCTTCTAAAATATTTGAAGCATTAGCAATGGAAGTACCTCTTTTGTTAGGTGTTGATGGTGAAGCAAGAAAACATTTTATTGAAAATGCTCAAGCTGGATTTTTCTTCGAACCTGAAAATCATATTGATCTAATTGAAAAGGTGAATTATCTTGCAAATAATAGGTCGATTATCAATGAAATGGGTATAAATGGAAGAAATTATGTCAATATTCATTTTAATAGAAATAAGATTGCCTCTGATTTGCTAAATAAATTGTCAAGTTAATTAACTTTGTGATAAATAGTTTATATTATGATTCCATTTTCACCCCCAAATATTAATCAAAAAGCAATTGATGAAGTTGTTAAAGTTTTGCAATCTGGTTGGATTACAACAGGACCAAGAACGAAAGCTTTTGAGAAAGAAATTACTGAATACTGTGGTAATCAAGCAACATTGTGTTTAAATAGCGCAACAGCAGGTTTAGAAACAATTTTAAGGTGGTTTGGTGTTGGAGAAGGGGATGAAGTTATTTTACCGGCTTATACTTATTCAGCAACAGCAAATGTGGTAATGCATTGTGGAGCAAAACCTGTTTTTGTTGATGTTAATGCACACGATTTTAATATTTCATACAAAGAAATTGAAAAAGCAATAACAGCGAAAACAAAAGTTATAATGCCGGTTGATTTTGGAGGTTATCCTTGTGATTACAATGAAATAA
>CALPUT020000051.1 GCA_943326825.2 Chryseobacterium gleum
ATATTGCTTTTAAACGAAAAGTTCAGTTGAAAAAAGAATTACTTTATTCCTCTTCACCAGTTTCATATGGAAATTTAGCGCAAGAGTTCATTACCATTTTAGAAGAAGATTCGTTGAACCGTTTTTGCGGAAAAGCATTACAGATTAGTGTTGCTGGGAAATTAGAAGCATACCAGCCTAAAAATAAAATTCAATTGGTTCTACAAACGTTTAACAAAGAAAATCAAGTAACAAATAATTTCTATTATTCTTTTGAAACAACTTATCAAGGACAATTAATTAACGATCATTTTTTACATCACTTTATTTTTGAAAAAATAACGAAAGAAGATGTATTATTGAAAGTGTATTTATGGGATCGAAAAGTTGAAAGTGTTAAATTGACGAATGCGAATTGTAAATTTTATGAAATTAAGAATCCAAAAGTCAATAATAAGTAAAAAGATAGCTCAAAAAGATAGCTTTTTGTAAAATATGCTTTACTTTTGAGTAGTTAAAAAATGAACTAAATTTAATTGAACGATTATGGCTCTTGATAAGGTTGGAATAGCAAAACGAATTGCACAAGAATTACAAGATGGTTGGTATGTAAACTTAGGAATAGGTATTCCAACGTTGGTCGCAAATTATATTCCTGCAGGTATTGAAGTTGAATTTCAATCAGAAAATGGTATTCTTGGAATGGGAGCCTTTCCGTTTGAAGGAGAAGAAGATGCAGATTTAATAAATGCAGGTAAACAAACAATTACAGCTAGAAAAGGAGCTTCTTTTTTTGATTCAGCAACTTCTTTTGCAATGATTCGTGGTCAACACGTTCAACTTACTGTATTAGGAGCAATGGAAGTTTCACAAGATGGCGACATAGCTAACTGGAAAATTCCAGGTAAAATGGTTAAAGGAATGGGAGGTGCTATGGATTTAGTTGCTTCGGCTGATAATATAATTGTTGCAATGATGCATTCAAATAAAGCTGGTGAATCAAAGATTTTAAAAAAATGTACTTTACCTTTAACGGGTGTTGGATGTGTTAAAAAAGTTGTAACAGAATTAGCCGTTTTAGAAATTAAAGAAGGAAAATTTCATTTATTGGAAAGAGCACCTGGTGTTTCAGTAGAAGAAATTATTTCAAAAACAGAAGGAGATTTAGTTGTTCCTGAATTTGTACCAGAAATGGTTTTGTAATTTTTGAAAACAATCAATCATAATATTTGGGTTGATACTTTTTTAAAAGTATTAACCCTTTTTTTTTGTGTTACTTGGTACAGTCTTCAATTTTTTAAAAGTGAAGTTCCAGCTGATTCTGGTGATGGAATTATGCATTATTTCATTTCTAATGCATCATGGGAAAATCCAGTTTTATTATTACATCACTGGGGGAAACCTCTTTTTATTCTTTTGTCTTCACTATTTTCACAGTTTGGATTTGGCGGGATAGTAATATTTAACATTCTTGTTTTTATTATTACGATTCTAATAGCTTGGAAAATAGCTTCAAAATTTAAATTGAGCATTTGGTTAACAATTCTATTTCCAATTGTATTAATTAATATTCAAGATTATAGCATCACCGTTTTAGGTGGATTAACAGAACCATTATTCAATTTATTTTTCGTAGTAACCTTCTGGTTATTGGTGTCAAAAAAATGGTTTTGGTTAGCAATTGTTGCCTCATTTTTACCTTTTTTGAGGAGTGAAGGTCAGTTACCTCTTGTTTTAATTTTTTGTTTACTTCTTTACTATACGCAATATAAATACCTTCCTTTTTTAATAATTGGATTTTTTCTTTATTCAATCGTAGGATTTTTTGTGTTAAACGATTTCTGGTGGTATTTCACTAAAAGCCCATATTCTATGAACAATGGTATTTATCATCATGGAGAATGGAATCATTATTTATTGAGTTATAAAAACTATTTAGGAAATCCAGGTTTATTTATATTTCTAGGCGCTCTAATTTATTTGATGTTCCAATTGATGAAAAGGCGATGGACTTCTATTGAATTTTCAAGTTTATTTTATGTTTATGGAACTTTTATGGGAGTTGTCTTATTGCATTCGTACTTTTGGGCGACGGGTCAAAATGCTTCTTTAGGTCTAACTAGAATCACAACGCAAGCAATGCCTGCCTTTGTTTTGTTGAATTTAATTTACTTAGAAAAGAGTCAATTTGGACAACATAGATTTTCAAGTTATGTTATTGGTATTATTAGTGTATTAATCGCTTTGAATTCAGTTTTCACCAAGCATTTCCCTATTAAAGCGAATGCTTTAGAGTTACAAGTTATAAGTGCCGCTAATTCATTAAAAAGCACTATTAAACCTGGCCAAAAGTTATTTTACCATCATCCATTGTTCTGTTTTCAATTTGGTAATAATCCATTTAAAAAGAATCAATCGTGTGTTTTATACTATTGTGATGATTTAGATAAAGACATTATTACAAAAATGAAAGCAGGAGATTTAATTGTTCGTGACAGTCAATTCGGACCTCAAGAACAAAGATTATCCAAAGTATCTGTTACTAAATCAAAAAGATTAAATTTCATTAGTAGTTACATTTCATCAGAACAGAAAGAAGACCCTTACAATGAAACCGAAGGTGTTTTTGTCTATGAGGTAAAATGATCTTATAAATTTCCAGCAAGAAATGAAATCCAATTAGCTGATTGATTCGTATTCAAAACTCTAGGAAATTTATTTTGAGATCCAGCTTTTCCAATTTTTTCCATGAACAAATAAAATTTATTTGGATCAATTACTTCTATTGTTGGATTATTTAAATTGTATTTCCTACAAGATTTATAATCATCGTTAATTTCACCTAATTGTTTGTCTAGATTTTCAATAAATAAAGACGAATCAAAAGACGAATTTGAGCCAATATACCATGAATGAAGTTGATTTTCTGTGTCAGCATAAATACAAAATTCTGGCACTTCAACGTTCATTTTTTTAGATACATATTGAATTGCAGAATTGATATTATCTAAAGAAAGATGTTCTCCACTCAAACTTAAAAATTGCTTAATACGACCTGTAATTTTAATCTCTCTTTGTTCAACATTTACAAATCTCACTAAATCACCAATCATGTATCTCCATAATCCAGCATTTGTTGAAATTACAAGTGCATAATCAATACCTTCTTGAACCTGAGATAGTGAAAAGGCATTATGTTTATCTTTAACGTTTCCAAATTCATCAAAAAAGTCACTATTAAAAGGGATGAATTCGTAGAAAATCCCATTATTCAATAATAATTTCAATCCCTCTCTATCCGGTGAAGTTTGGTAAGCAAAATATCCCTCACTTGCCAAATATGTATCCAATAAATGTACTTTTTTACCAATTACTTTTTCAAGTCTTGGAATATATGGTTGCATAAAAACACCTCCATGTATATAAACTTCAAAATTCGGCCAAATATCATGTATAGTTTCTAATTCATATTTTTCAATGATTTTTTCTAATAACATGATACACCAGCTTGGAACACCAGCCATAATCCCAATATTCCAAGAAGGAGCTTTTTCAACTAATTTTTCAAGTTTTTTACTCCAATCTTTTATTTTTGCAATTTCATTTTCAGGTTTTGTAAATGGACTTGCAACAATTGAAGTATGTTTTTTTAAAATACCGCTTAAGTCACCTTCGTAATGATTTCTGATCTTAGTTAAGTTCGATGATCCTCCAACCACTAAAAAATTTGCGCTAAAAAGAGTGTCAGGTAACTTTAAACTATGAAGCGTAGAGATTTGTTTGACACTCGTTTTTTGAAATGAACGAATCATCTGTCTAGTAACAGGTATTCTTTTGCTTGGAGAACCTGTTGTTCCTGAAGAAAGTGCATAATAAGATATTTTACCTGGCCAAGTGTGGTGTTTTTCACCCTCTATAGATTTTTTCAACCAATCTTCATAGAATTCCTCATAATTTGTAATAGGAACAGTTTTTTGATATTCAGAAACAATATCAGCACTTTTTAATGAAATATTAAAGTGATAGTGTTTACCGAAATCTGTTCTTTTAGCTCGATTTAATAGCCAAGAAAGCGTTTTTAATTGATTGATGTATTCAATCCCTTTATTAAAGTTTCTGTTGTAAGCAATCTCAGATGTTTTTTTAATTAGCTTTCCAATTATTGGCATATCTATTACCTTATAGCTTCTGTTGTTGGGTTATATTTTAAAAAACCGCTAAGAAGACTCAGCGGTTTTAAGCAATTATATATTAATATTTTAGCTGTACATTACACCACTTCCATATGGAGAGTCAACTGGATTGACAACCAAAGTTGGAATTTGAGCATCGTTTGTAATTACATATGTTTCATTATTAGCAACTACAGCACCAAAAATATTATTTTTGTTTAAGTTCATGATTGCAATTAAATCTGCATCTATTGCAACTGCATGTTTAACAACTTCTTTATCAAAATTTCCTCTATTAGCTAAGGTTGCAGTAATTTCAATTCCTCTTTCTTTGAAAAACTTGTTCGCAAATTGGATATTTGCTTTTACTTTATGTTTTAAGAATTCATCAGATTCATCAGGAGTAATAACATGAACTCTAGATTTCAAGTAAGTAGCCAAGTTAGCAACCATTGCTAATTTTTGTTTAGTTTCTTTGTTTAAATCCAATGGAACAACGATATCTCTATATCCATTAGGTCTAATTTTACGATCTTGAACAATAATAAAAGGCACTTCTGAATTAGTAATTACTTTTAATGCGTTACTTCCAGTTAAATGTTGCCATCCATGTGTACCATGTGTACCCATGAAAATAATTTCAGCATGATGTTCAGCAGCAAAATCCCCTATATCGTCGAAAATATTTCCAACTCTTACTTTAGGAATAATTTTAACGGTTGTATCAAACTTAGCTAAAATCTCATTTAATTTTGTTTCAGCTTCTGGGATACTTTTTTCTTTAGGAACAACATGTAAAACAAAAATTTGAGCATCAACTGATTTTGCTGTAGAGATTGCATGACTTAAAGCATTATCTGCAACAGATGAGAAATCATGAGGGACAATATATGTTTTTGTTTCCATAGCTAAAGTGTTTTTCTTGTTAGTTAAGGTGCAAAGATAATAATAAACAAAAAGATTAACATTGAAAAATTTGTCTTTCTTTTTTTTAAAGTTAAAATTTTCTCTAAAAATAATAATTTGATTAACATTTTATAATAATTTCCTAATCTTTGTAGTTATTCTCCTCTAATCTTTTTTTAATCTGTTCTAAATTCTCTAATTTTTTTGCTCGTCTAGTATTGATAGCTGTTTGAGTAAAATATTTGTGATTGGTTAAAAATTGAACTTGAATTTCATCCCATTTTCTATCACTATCGATTTTTCCATGTTCACGTAATTCTAATCTTAATCGATCAGCAATTTCATGAAAATCATCACGGCCTAAATAATCTAAATCTGCATCACAAATAATTTCTTCTAATTTATTCTTAGGAGCATGTGGAATTTGTGTAACATAAATTAATTCTTTAATCTGTTCAATGTGTTGAGGAGTATAACCATACTTCGGTAAAATTTCTTCAGCTAAACGTGCACCGATAGGTTCATTTTTATCATATTGTTCAATAAAACCTGCATCATGATAAGAAGCTGCAGATTTTAATAAAAATAAACCTTCATCAGTAACATTTTCTGTTAAAGCAATACTTTCAACTGCACGGACAACATCTTTCACATGTTCTAAACTATGGTAATGTAACTTTTCAGAAAGACCTTCGCTCAATACTTTTGTGATATGTCTTTCCGCTTTGTTGTAATTGATAGAACTATATAAGTATAAATTTAGTATTTGATAAAAGCGTTCGTTTGGAATTAAACCTTTTTCATCAGAAGATAATTGATGTTTGATTCTCTTAACAACATACATTTCAATTTTCTCACGTTTACTTTTTGAAAGCGTTTCTCCTATGAAATCACATTCAAAAAATGGTTTGATGTAGTTATATGTACTTTGGGTAATGGTTACTTTTCCGGGAGCACATAACATTTCCATTTGTTGAGCCCTATTAACAGTAGAACCCCAAATATCGTATGCTAATCTTTCATTCCCAATCATTCCGGCTGTAACTTCACCCGTATTGATTCCTAATCTAAGTTCCCAAACTTCTTCTGCCTTACCTTCTTTTATTAGATTGTTGTTGGTATTCTCAATAAATTCTTGAATTTTTAAAGCAGCTATACAAGAATCAACGGCATTCGTTTTATTTCTCACAGGAACACCACCTGCACACATGTAGGCATCACCAATCGTTTTTATTTTTTCTAAATTGTTAGCTACGATAATCTCATCAAATTTTTGAAAATAAAAGTCTAATTTATTTACAAGATCTTGCGGATTCATTGCTTCTGATTTTCTTGTAAAACCAATAAAATCAGTAAATAAAACAGAAACTTCTTTATATAATCGAGCCCCTAACTTCCCGTGTTTCTTTAAATTTTCTACTGTTGATTCAGGAATAATTTTACGAATTAATCGTTCTGTTTTATCTTTCTCTATTTGTAACAAACGCGATTGTTCAAGGACTTTATTTTTTTCTTTTTCAATAACTTCATTTTGCGTTTCAATTTGAGAATTTTTAGCTCTAATTTCTCGTGTTCGTTCCGCAATCTTCATTTCTAGTCGAACTAATTTTCTTCTTTCTAATTCAATTTTTTGTCGAATAAACACACGAATTAATCCAAAAATGACAAGTCCTATGATCAACCAAAACCACCATGTCCACCAAAAAGGTGCTGCAATTACGATATTGATACAACTTGGATTAGCATTCCATTCTCCTTGACCAATTCTAGCGTAAACTTTTAGGCGATATTCACCAAACGATAAAGAAGGGAAGTGAATTTCATTGGAATTATTTAGATAAACTTCACCTTCGTCTGAACCTTCAAGTATGTATTTATAATTGGTTAATTCTGGATTGCTTATATCTGTTGGAATAAATTGAATAGTAAAACTTCGTTGTTTATAGCTTAAGTCAATTTGTTTGGTATTTGTGATTGGTTTTTTAAGAGGAGAACCTTTTTCATTCGGTTTTAGCCAAGACTTGTCTAATTTAAATCTTGAAAATATAACGGATATTTTTCCCGAATGCTTCCCAACATTTAAAGGATTAAAAAAGTTATAACCATATATAGAGCCAAAATATAAATAACCAGTTTTTGAATTTAAATAAGCACCTAAATTAAATTCATTACTCATAAGACCATGAATTTCCTCAAAATTGGTGATGCTTTTATTTTCTAAATTAAACTTACTTACACCTTTGTTTGTACTTAACCATATATTGTTTGCTTTATCCTTTAGCACACTATAAACTACATTATTTGGAAGGCCATTCGATTTATTGTAAATTTTCCCATTTTTAGAATTTTCATCCCAGTGAATGATTCCAGAACCTAGCGTTCCAAATAAAAATTCATGATCATTTAGTTGATAAACAGAAGTAATATAATCTTTCGATAGATTTTTGAGTTCTTTATTCCATTTGTAAGGAATAATTTGTGGACTATCATTTTTATCGACTAAAACATTTAATCCACCGGTACTTGTAGCAAAGAATACATCTCCTTGTTTGGTTTTATATACCAATCTACAAAGTCCGACACTTATACTTTTTGTTTTTTCACTATGTTCATAAATGGTACTTTTTTTTGTTTTTCGATCGTAAAGTATTGCACCACCTTTTGTACCTAGAAAATATTTATCGTCTTTCCAATGAACAATAGAATAGATTCTATTATGTGTTAAACTTTGAATTCCTTTTGCAAATTCTATTCGTTTAAATTGATAATCTTTCTCTCCATAAACTGAAAGCTCATACAATCCATCATCGCAACCAACTAATAAATTCCCTTGTTTTAAAACAAGCATACTTCTAACTGAAACAACTTGATTTTCTACATTTCTAAAACAATGGGTGTATGATCTTTTTTTACGGTTGTAAATTGAAATTCCTGAATCAGTTCCTATATATAAAAACTCAGCTTTTTCATCTTCACCAAAACACCAAATTGTTGCACTAGGAAGGCCTTGAGATAAGTTTCCACTGGGACCAACGCCCAAGAAATCTTGGCGCTTAGGATTAAAACTGCTGACACCTCTTTCTGAACCGATCCAATAAGTGCCAAAATTATCAATAAATAGCACACTTAATTTATTATTTAATAAGGCATGTTTTTGAAATATATCTTCCGTATTATGAAGTATAGTTCCATCAGTAAGTATGGTGAAAAGGCCTTCATTACTGGTTAATATCCAATTATTATCATCTGTTATGTGAATATCTGTTACGCTAATTGCGCCATATTCCTTGAATAATTTTTGAAACTTTTGAGTCGTTTTCCCAGTTGATATTTGATATTGAAAAATACCTTCTGTTGTACAAAATAATACGATGTCACTAGAAGGTTTTATTAGTTTTGTTACAACACCAATTGTTCCTCTTTTGTAAGGAATTTTAATTTTTTTCGCTTCTTTTTTTCGACTATTTAACAAATAGAGTCCAGCATCATCAGTATTAACAAGTACATTCCCTTTATTTAGGTGAAGAAGTGTTTCAATTTTTTTACTTGGTAAATATGATGTGTAAGGAATAAATACCTTTTTAGTAGTTGAAAAATGCATTAAACCACTAGATAAAGAGGCTAACCATAGGTCACCAACATCATCTACTGAAATATTATCTATTTGTAGTACTGCATTTTTGGTAATGGTATAGGTTTTGAATTTTTCACTTTCTATATCGTACTCCGTTAAACCATTAGCTGTTCCAAACCATAAATTCCCATTCGGCGTTTTAGCAGAGCATTTAATGTATTCACTTTCTATTCCAGGAGTATTATCGGAATTAAAAATTTCGAAACTTTTTCCGTCATAACGATTTAAACCATCTTGCGTTCCGATCCAAAGTGCATTCGAATGATCTTGAATGATATTTGTAACAGAACTTTGGGATAATCCATCACTTATCGTAAAATTACTAAAGCGATATGAAGTTTGTGAAAAACCATAAAAAAGGGATAAAACACAAACGATTAATAACGAAAGTTTATTCATAAATTTTAGAAAGCTTATTTCTTAATTATGCCTTTACTGGTGGAGTAACTGATTGGCTTACGATGTTTTCTAAATCTCTATCAAACATGTACATTCCACCTTTATCTCCATCAATCAATTTTAATTTGTCAAGAATCGTTCTCGCTAAAGCTTCTTCTTCTAATTGCTCAGAAACATACCATTGAACGAAGTTGTGTGTAGAATAATCTTTCTCTTGTAAACAGATGTCAACCAAATTGTTAATGCTGTCAGTCACCATTAATTCATGGTTTAATAATTGTTCAAAAACATCTTCTAAACCTTTGTATTCAACAGGCGGTTGATTGATTGCAGGAACCAAAGCTTTCCCACCTCTTTCGTTTACAAACTTGATTAATTTAAGCATATGAAAACGCTCTTCATCAGAATGAGTATATAAAAATTTTGAAGTTCCATTTAGGCCATTATTTTCTGCCCAAGATGCCATAGCTAAGTAAAATTGAGAAGAAGAACCTTCTTTTTGAATTTGATCATTTAATGCTGCTTCAACACGTGCGTTCATAGAATATCTGTTAATCTGTTAATTTATTATTTGAGTATAAAAGTTACTTTTTAAAATTCAACTTAACTTTAAAAATACTTTTAAACTTTAAATATAGCTTATTATTTCATATATTTAATACTAATTTAGCAATTCAATCACAAAAAAATATGCGAAGAGAAAAAGGGAAAAAACCAAATAAACTTAAACAAAGTTTATTACATGTAATTAGAAGATTATTTGAAAAAAATCCTGGAGCTAAATTGACGCATAAACAAGTTTGTGAAATGGTGGATGTTCGAGAGGCAGCCCTTCGAAAACTAGTATATACTATTTTAGAAGAATTATCTAAAGAACAATATTTAAAAACCTTATCTCATGGTGAATATTCTTTGAGAGAATTAGAAAATTTAGTTGAAGGTTCGTTGATGCTATCTGCTCGTGGGGCAGGTTTTGTTTCAACTTCTAAAACTGAAAAAGATATTTATATTTCTCCTGATAACTTGAATCAATCATTGAATGGTGATATTGTTAAAGTTCAAATTATAAAAAAGGGAACTACGCGAGTTGAAGGTAGAATTGTTTCTGTTGTTGAGCGTGAACGAACTCAATTTGTAGGAGTTATTCAAATGCATGAAAATTTTGCTTTTTTAATACCTGATAATTCAAAAGCGGGAACGGATATTTTTATTCCAAAGGAGAAATTGAATGGTGCAAAAGATGGCGAAAAATGTTTGGTAAAAATTACAGTTTGGCCTAAATCTGCTGGAAATCCTTATGGAGAGGTTATCGAATGTTTAGGAAAAAAATCGACCAATGATACTGAAATGATGAGCATTTTATGTAACAATGGGATTGAATTTAAATTTCCTGACGAAGTGCTTTCTCAAGCAGAAATGGTTGGTATGGATTTAGATCCAGAAGAAGTTGCTAAACGAAGAGATTTTAGAGATATTACCACTTTTACAATTGACCCTGTAGATGCAAAAGATTTTGATGATGCACTTTCATACAAAGTTTTACCGAATGGAAATATTGAAGTAGGCGTTCATATTGCGGATGTTAGTCACTACGTTACTGCTGGAAGCCCAATGGATGTGGAAGCATTGAAACGTTCAAATTCTGTTTACTTGGTTGATAGAGTGGTTCCAATGTTGCCAGAGCAACTTTCAAATATGGCGTGTTCACTTCGTCCAAAAGAGGATAAATTTAGTTTTTCGGCTGTTTTTGAAATCAGTGAGGATGGTGA
>CALPUT020000052.1 GCA_943326825.2 Chryseobacterium gleum
AATTATTCTATTCTCGCACTTTCAAGAAATTTGAAAGGTATGGAATCGTTGAATAAATTTGAAAATGTTCAGACAATTGAATTTGATTTAGATAATCAAAATGTTCGAGTTGAAGCTGAAAAGATTTTTTCTTCGCTTGATAAGATAGACATTTTAATCAATAATGCTGGTAAATTAGTCAGTAAATCGTTTTTAGAATTGACGACAAAAGACATTGAATCTTGTTATCAAGTAAATGTGATAGGAGTTATTGAAACGGTGCAGGCAGCTGTTCCTAAAATGATTGAAAACGGTGGACATATTGTGAACATTAGTTCAATGGGTGGTTTTCAAGGAAGTGTGAAGTTTGCCGGTTTAACTGCTTATTCCACTTCGAAAGCGGCAGTTTGTAGTTTTACAGAACTTTTTTCTGAAGAATACAAAGATTCAAAAATCAAAATGAATTGTTTGTGTTTAGGAGCTGCTCAAACAGAAATGTTAGAAGAGGCTTTTCCAGGTTATGAAGCTCCAGTTTCTGCTAAAAAGATGGCTGAATACATAGCGGATTTTGCTGTAAATGCAAATCAATGGATTAACGGGAAAATAATTCCTGTTTCATTAAGCACTCCTTAAGATATAAAGACTCCAAGACACAAGATTAAAGACTTCGAAATTTAAAGTAAAAAGTTGTCTTAATATCTTGAATCTTCAAATTTTGAATCTTTCAAAATAAAATCTTGTTACTTTTTAAGAAACCTGAATTACATCTAAAAACAATAAACTTGTTTAAGAAACGAAACATAAAATCTTTGTCTGATTCTGAACTTATTCAGTTATCAAAAACGAATCAAAAGTACTTTGGTGAACTTTATGAACGTTACTTTGATTGTATTTTCCGTTTTGTTTTTAGACGTTTAGGAGGAAATGAAACTATTTCAGGAGATTTATCTCAACAAACATTTATGAAAGCAATGGTAAATATTTCGAAATACGAAGATCGAGGGATGCCATTTTCAAGTTGGTTGTACAAAATTGCTCAAAATGAAGTAAATTTATTTTTTCGAGAGAACAAAAAAGAGTTTACGATTGAAATCGAAGAACGTCAATTTATTTGTATTTTAGAAGAAGCTGAGATTGGTTCTTATATGTCACTTGAAGATCAAGAAAAGTTAATGGAAATGATTAATAATCTTGAGCAAGAAAAATTGGATTTAATTGAACTTCGTTTTTTTCAAGAATTAAGTTTTAAAGAAATTGCTGAAATTTATTCGATTACTGAAGCAAATGCTAAAATGAAAGTTTATCGAATATTAGAAAAAATGAATCTTATTTGGAAGGAGAAGAAATGAGAAAGTTTAGTGTAAATAAAGAGAAGAAAAATACAATCCCTACTGACGAACAAATTAAACGTCACAAGGATTTCTCGCGTCTTTCACACGACTACGAATTATTGACAAAACGACCAAAAAAACCGATTTACAAAGACCCTAAAAAGTTCGTTTACGTTATTATAGCGGGCATTATTCTATATTTCCTGTTTTCTAAAAGATAATTTTTGATATATTTTTTGTAATTTCAGCATGAAAACTTTTTTGAATGCTAAAACCAAAGTGGTATTTACTGGTATTATTTTTCATCGTTCAAAACTTTACGATGGCTCAAGATATCCATTGGTCGCAATTCAATGACAATCCTATTTTTCAAAATCCTGCCAACGCAGGTAACTTTAAAGGAGATTATCGATTAATTTCAAATTACAGAAATCAATGGAAAAGTGTTACAATTCCCTTTTCTACATTCAATTTTTCTGGCGATTTAAAACTAAATAAATTTCAAAACTTTGGTCTCGGATTATTATTCTTTCATGATGGTACTGGAGATGGAAAGTTTAAAACAGTCGAATTTCAATCTAATGTTTCCTATAAATTGAATTTAACGAAAGATGAAAAGCATGTTTTAAGAACTGGATTAAATATTGGAGTTAATCACCGACAAGTAAATTTCAATCTGCTTTCTTTTGACAATCAATACAATGGGATTAATTACGACCCTACTCTACCGACAAATGAGATTTATTCGTCTCAAAGAAACACAAATTTTTCAATTGGTGCAGGTGCTATTTATGAATACAAAATCGACGATATTCAAAAAGTATCAGGCGGAATTGGAGTTTACAACATAAATCGTCCGAATCAAGGATTTTACAATGACGTTATAAAAAGAGATGTTCGAACATGTATTTCATTAAAAGGGATAAAAAAAGTAAATTATGACCTTAATTTGCTCCCTTCTATTCAACTTAATTTTCAAGGAAAATATAAAGAAATTGTTTTAGGTTCATCAGTGAAATACACTTTAATAGAGAAACCTAGAGAATATCGTGCAGTTTATGCAGGAATTTGGTTTCGAAATAGAGATGCATTTTATATAACAGCTGGTATTGATTATCAAAACTGGTTTGCAGGATTAAGCTATGATATCAATGTTTCTAAATTAGTACCTGCTAGTAATTTAAGAGGTGGCTTCGAAATTGCTATTCGTTATATCATATTTAGTTTTAAACCAAAAAAAATAGTGCATAGAATATGTCCAGATTATATTTAAGTTTTATCTTTTTCTTGACAACAACAGTGCTCTTTTCTCAAAATGAGCTTGGTAAATATTTGAAATTTGCAGAACAACAATTTAAAAAAGGCGATTACGTTTATGCGCTCGAATATTATCAAAAAGCAATGGAAATAGATTCAAATTCTGTTGTTATTCAATGGAATTATGCTGAATGTTTGAGAGCTTATAAAGACTATCGAAATGCTGAAATTACTTATGCGAAAGTCTATGCAAAAGAGGAAGGTTATATTTATCCAAACAGCTTGCTTTATCTAGGTTTAATGCAAAAACAAAATGGAAAATATGATGAAGCATTGGAAACATTTAAAAAAGTAAAAAAGAAATTTTCAAAGGATAAAAAAGCATATATCTATTTGAAATCGAAAAGAGAAATAGAATCTTGTTTATGGGCGAAGTCTGCATTAAAAGATACCTCAAGTGTTACGATTGAATCCCTTCCAGAAACTATTAATACTAAAAATGCTGAATTTGGACATATTATCTATGACAATCTATTCATATTTTCTTCATTACGACCAGATTCAATTAATGAAAATGAAGAAGTCATCGCAACCGAATACAAAACGAATATCTATTACTCAGAAAGAAAAGGAGCTGATCAAGAACAAAGTCAAAAATTATTAGCGCTTTTAAAAGAAAATTTAAATACTGGAAATGGAACTTTTTCTTTGGATGGAAAACGCTTTTACTTCAGTTTATGTGGAGAAGATAGCTACAATTATAGATGTAAAATAATGGTTGCTAAGTATGAAAATAATAAATGGAATAACATTGATTCATTAGGTGAAATAATAAATGAACAAGATGCAAATACAACAATGCCATGCATCGCTTTAATCGACAATGTTGAAACATTAATTTTTTCTTCAGATAGAAAAGGATCAATTGGAGGAATGGATTTATGGATGAGCCAAATAAAAAATGGAAATCAATATTCAAATGCAAAACCGTTAAAAAGCATAAACACAATAGAAAACGATGTTACACCTTGGTGGGATACAATCACTAAGAAATTGTATTTTTCAAATTCTTGGTATGATGGTTTTGGCGGAAATGATGTCTTCTATTCCAGCTATAAAAATCAATTTGAAGTACCAATTAATGCTGGAATACCAACAAATAGTTCAGCAAATGACTTATATTTCTTTAAAGATGCTGATACTGCTTACGTTTCAAGTAATCGCTTTGGTGTTCTATATAGTAAAAACCCTACTTGTTGCTCTGATATCTTTCAATTGAAACCAATCATCATCAAAAAACAAGAAACTGACTCTGTAAAAACTAAAAAAGAAACATTAGCTGAATTAAGTAAAAGATTACCTGTAACTCTTTATTTCCACAATGATGTGCCAAATCCTCGATCAAATGATAGTACAACGAAAGTTAATTACATTAATAGCTATACTGATTACCGACAGATGTTGGAACAATATCAAAAAGAATATTCGAATGGTTTAAAAGATCAAAAAGCTGAAGAAGCTAAAGAAGATATTGAAAGTTTCTTTGTTGAATATGTTGATCAAGGTGTAAAAGATTTGAGTTTGTTTCGCGACTTGTTATTAGAAGAATTAGAAAAAGGGACGAAAATAAGAGTAACTGTAAAAGGATTTGCAAGTCCTTTAGCAAAAACAAAATACAATGTCAATTTAACAAAAAGACGAATAGCTTCATTAGTTAATTATTTATATGAATATCAAAGTGGAGTATTCAAACCATATATTGACAAAAATGCTCAAAATGGTGGTTCTGTCGAATTTGCTGAAATTCCATTTGGAGAATATACAGCAAATCAATTAACTAGTGACAATCCAAATGATCAAAAAAATTCTGTCTATTCAAGATCTGCTGCAATTGAACGTAAGATTGAAATTCAAAGTGTAAGCTTCATTGAAGATTCAATTAAGCCAATTGAACTGATTTCAGAAAACCAATTAATTGATTTTGGATTTGTAAAAGCTGGTAAAATATTAGAGTATGAATTTATTATTACAAATGATGGTGAAAATGAAATCACATTAGGTGAACCTCGTATCACTTGTGATTGCACACTGTTAGAAATACCTAAAAATAAATTAACACCAAAAGAATCAATGAAAATTAAAATGAAATTTGATTCAAATGGATATGAAGGATTAACAGTTAAATCTGTTTATTTGAACGTTTTAGGACAAGAAGGAGAACTTCGTTTAATTATGAGTTCAGAAATTCAGAAGTAAAAATTAAAAACAACTTTTAGATTAATGTCGAATACATTACATTTGTAATACTATGAGTGAAAACACAATTGAAACGAGTGCTGCAAAAGCACCAAAAGAGCGTTTAAAATTTATTGACATGGCGAGATCTATCGCTATATTGTTAATGCTTGAAGGCCATTTTATTGGTTGTACTTTAGCAAATCAAGATTATTACCATAACTCACAGTCTCCAATATATTTTGCTTGGAACTTTGTTAGAGGATTTACTGCACCAATGTTTTTTACAGTTACAGGTTTAGTATTTGTTTATTTATTATCAATGAATAAAGAATCTGGATTCCTTAAAAACAAACGTGTTTCAAGAGGTTTTAGACGTTCATTTGAGTTGATTTTTTGGGGATATGCACTTCAATTAAGTTTAATACATATTTGGGGTTACTTCCATGGTGAATTTTCAGATTGGATGGTTGCCTTTCATGTTTTACACTCTATTGGTTTTGGTATTTCTTTCTTGCTTTTAATCTACGGTTTATTTAGATGGATTAAAAAAGGAAATCTAGCATTGTATTATTTCATAGCAGGAACAACTTTGTTTGGTTTTTACCCTTTTTTCAAACATCGAGAAAATATAACTGTATTGATAGAGAAAGTTGACACTTTCAGTAAAAAAGAAAGTAATACAATTACTAGAACCGAATATGATGATGTTAAATATTTACTTTATCAATTAAACAAAAAGGAATTAGAAACTTTCAAACTAGAAAAAGTAAAAGGCTTCTTTGAAAAAACAAAACATTCTAATTTACATCAACTTGCAACACTTCATTCTTTCAATAAGAAAAATTTAGAAGTTGAGGTAAAGGAAGCAACGGGGCATAATACATTTTACCCTCTGCATGCTCCAATGTTTATACAAAACATGTTTTATGGACCGCATTCAGTCTTTCCAATTATTCCATGGTTAGCCTTTACATTTTATGGTGGTATGGTCGGCGCTTTACTTCATAGATATCAAGAACATGTGAAAAAAACATGGTTTCCTTTAACTTTTATTGGTATGGGATTAATTCTAAATTTATTTGGATGGACAGCATTTAGAACAATTGATTCAATTTCTAAAGCAATTCATTTTCATGATGATTTAGATTTTGTAAGCAATGCGTGGCTTTACGGAAGGGTTGGTCAAGTATTAATAGTATTGGGTATTTTAATGTTCGTTGAAAAATACTTTCACATTAAAGAATCACTATTCTTAAAAGTTGGACAAAATACTCTTCCAATATATGTTATTCACTGTGTTGTGCTTTATGGAGGTATATTTGGAGTGGGGCTTAAAAATCTATATGCAGATCAATTAACACCTTATCAAGCAATTCCAGGCGCAATAGTTTTTATTGCAACATTTGTACTAATGATTAAATATTGGGAATTAATTACAGGTGCTTGGGAAAATTTAAAAATGAAAATCGCAGGTATATTTTCTAAATAAAAGAATTTGTTTAAAATTAAAGATTGTAATTAATAATTAAAATTTTAAATCTTTTTGTTTGTCGTTGGATTCTTTTTGGGTTTGGATTTCTGAGGTTTTTTAGGTTTTTTAGGTGCTTCATATGAAACTTTACGTGTAATAGTTCTTAAACCACACTCATCATCAACTAATAATTTTATAGTGTATTTGCCTGGCTTTTGATATTCGTGAGTTACGTTAGATTCATTTGAAGTTTTCCCGTTCCCAAAATCCCATGTGATTGATTTAGCTTTAGGGAAATTTGACTTACAAACAGCCATATATTTTACATTCTTAGTTCTGAAATACTTTACGGATGAGGTATTCAAATCTAAATTATAAAGTTTGAAATTTTTCAGTACTACATCAGCTGCTGCTTTCTGAATAATATCTGCATTATCTGTGCTAATTGTAGAAGTTAGAGCTCCTTCAGGAGATTCATCAAATACAGCTGCATAAAAAGTACAAGCAGAAAGGTATGATCCAAGTCTATTTGGATGCGCTTCATCTTCTACATACAAATTTAATTCTGGATGAGTATTAATAACTTTTCTCCAAACCATTCCTACTGGAACTATAGGAATATTATAAAAATCACTAATATATTTATACCCATTAATAATACTATCCTGCATTTTTTCGTAAGTATTAATATCTTCTCTTTCTGCAAAACCTTTTTTATAACCCCATGTATTATAAAAATATAAGTTTGTACATGCATTATTATTTCGAATAGTATCAATAATTTGATTGATGTAAGGAATTGTTGCAGTATCGATATATTCTTTTGGATGACTTAACTCTCTACTATATCCTTGAAGAACTATATAATCCCATTTACGACTATTTATTTTGTCAAACATATCCATACGTGTTGAATGGACTCTAAATGAAGCACCTGCCTGAGTGTTTTTTTCAACATGTATAGCTTTACCCTTTGAAACCGCAATTTTACTGAAAATTGATGGCATATCATTCATATGAGTAAAACTATTTCCGATAAACAAGATACTTAATGAATCTGATTTTTTTGTTTGAGCAGAAATAGAAAAACTTCCAAATAAAACTAAAATAAAAAACAAAAAAAGAATTAATTTCATCTAAATAAAAAATATTATTTTCGAATTTGAGAAGCTATTTCTGATAATTCCTCATCACTAATTTGAAGTTTTGGCCCAGAAAAATTCATGTCTGAAATTGAGTTAATTGGTAGTAAATGTATGTGAGCATGAGGAACTTCTAGTCCAATTACAGTAACACCAATCTTTTTACAAGGAATTGCAGATTGAATCAACTTTGCAACATTTTTTGAAAAAATAATTAAATCGGCTAAATCATTATCATTTATATCAAAAATATAATCAGTTTCAACTTTTGGTATTACCAAAGTATGACCTTTCACTAATGGTGTAATATCTAAAAATGCAAGATGTTTATCATCTTCAGCAATTTTGTGACATGGAATCTCACCACTAATTATTTTTGAAAAAATTGAACTCATTATCTATTAATATCGATTATTTCAAAATTTATAATACCATTTGGAGTTTGAATTTCAGCAATATCTCCTTTAGATTTGCCTAATAACCCTTTTCCTATAGGTGAATCCATTGATATTTTCTTAGCTTTTAAATCAGCTTCGTTCTCAGCAACCAGAGTATATTCTAATTCCATCCCAGTTGAAACATTTTTTATTTTCACTTTAGAAAGAATAAATACTTTTGATGTATCAATTGTTGACTCATCTATAATTCTAGCATTTGATATAATCAATTCTAATTTAGAAATTTTCATTTCTAATAATCCTTGAGCTTCTTTAGCTGCATCGTACTCAGCATTTTCAGATAAATCACCTTTATCTCTTGCTTCAGCAATTTGATTTGAAATTGAAGGACGTTGAATAGTTTTCATTTCATGAAGTTCTTTCTTCAACCTCGTTAATCCATCTTCAGTATAATATGTTATTTGTGACATTCTATATACGGTTTAAGTAAACAAAAACAAGAGAGCCCATATGGACTCTCTTGTTATAACAAAGATATAAAATTCTTTTTACTTAATGCTAATTGTAGTTCCAAATGTGTGAACTACACCAAATATTCCAGCAAAACGAGCACAATATTCAAGGCCTAAAGCACTTTTGTTTTTACCTACTAATGCATCAACTGAAAATCCAGCACTTGGACCAACTAAAGCGTTAGATCGATTAACTACAGAAAAAAGATTTTTCTCATAAACATAACCTGCTTTAACACTAAATGCAATTTTCTCTTTCGCCATTACAAAGTCTAACCCAGCTCGATATTGATCGTAAGAGAAAGAATTTGCTGTATAAGATCCTGCTGCAATTAATTTAGTGTTTTCATTAAAGATAAAATCATACGAAGCACCAATATTTAACAAAGAAGGTAACTCAAAATTTTGAACTCGCTGTTGTAATGAAGAAGTTTGATCAGTATTTTCAATTGTAGCTTGTTTTCCAATACCGTCGCCTTTGAATTTCATTGTTGGTCCAACATTTTTTAATGTAATCCCAAACTTAACATGGTCTTTTTCACCAGTTACATATCGGATACCTGCATCAAATGCAACTCCTGTTGATTTCAAATTAGAAATGCTTTCAGAAATAACTTTCATGTTTACACCAGCATGAATTGAACTTGAAAATGATCGTGCAAAACCAACATTAAAAACATTTATTCTTGGCGAAAATGTTCCAATACCACCTTCTGGATTAGCAACAGTTGTAATATCTATATCACCAAAATTCATTGATTGTATACTAACTGCTATAACAGTATTGTCAGAAATTCGTTGAGCAAAACCTGCTGAATTAAAAGCAATATTAGCACTACCCATCCAATTAGTATAATTGAATTTTAATTGTGTTTTATCTGTAAAAGCTAAACCTGCAATATTAGTAAAAGTTGCTTCTAATCCATTTGTATTAGCAACACCGGCATCCCCCATAGCACTACTTCTAGCCCATGGATTAACTAATAAACTTGGTGCACCAGCAGAACCAGATCTGTCTTCATTCCCGGCCATTGCTACCAAACTAGTAAGAAATGTTCCGAAAATTAAAGATTTTTTTATAATTGAATTTTTCATTTTTTCTAAATTTTAGATCAACTATTAAATACCATGTAAATCAACTTGTCTCATACCTCCGAAGAATTTAATAACTCTTTCTCCTACTCCAGGTACTTCTACATGTATTAAGTATACACCACTAGAAACAGCAACTCCGATTTGATTATTTAAATCCCAATCAATTGATGTTATTTCACTATCCTTTTTGAAAGTTCGCATCAATTTACCATTAACACTGTAAATTCTTACTGTACACTTTTCAGGTAAATTAGTGATTTTAACACGCGTATCTACACGGTTTCTTTCATACTCAGAGTATGCGTAGTAAGGATTTGGAACAACATTAATTAATTTTAACGCATCGGCTAGAGCATCAGAAGAACCTTTCTTCGTTGACATAGTATTAGTATTCCAAGAATACATTGGTTTACCACCATTTTTACCTGTAGCAACGAAATTTTTGTACTCTTTATTAACTCTTAATTTAATTGTAACATCACAAGCTAATAGTTTCTGTCCAGGTGTTAAAATTGGATTAGCAATCCATGTTAAAGAACTATATAAACTACGTTTTAAAGCTGCATTATTTCCAACTTCAATTTGAGTCATTAAGTTATAAACTTCATTATTTGTTTCATCATATGCTCCCAAATCATAATAGATTGATGAAGTTTTATTGATTTGTAACTGTTTATAACTATATATATATACAGCATGTTGACCTCCAAAAATAGGATTACCATTGTTGTCTGCAAAATTTGCTGTTGGATTCCAAATCATATCTGCCCCATTATCTTGAGCTAAGAATGAATTCTCACCAAACGCCATGTACAATCTAGCTCCTGTCTCAATATCAATTGCATATCCTGGGAACCAACCCATTCCATTACCAGTACCATCTGCAATTCCTTCTTTATTAACACTACTACTTTTTCTAAGAGCACCTGCTTTTGCTCCACCTACAGTTAAGTTAACATCACGTCCTAATTCAAACACTGGGCATCTTGTCCATTTTGATTTATCATTTGTTAAAACTATATCAACACTAGGTAATGAAGCAATAGTACTGTTTGTTCTAGAATTACCAGGGTTAGGAATTGTTGCAGTGATTGGCATATCGTAATATGCTAAAGGCATATAATCACATTGATATCCAGTTAATCTATGAGGAGCAACTGCTCCACCAGCCATTTTTGAATACTTACGATCAAGATCAACTGCACCTTCATCTTTATAACACCATGGATTTCTATACAATAATGCAACACTTGAATCTGCAGCTGGCGCATCATAAGCTCCTGTTCTAATCCAGTTTGTAGGATAAAAACCTCCATCATCAGGAATCCCATACATCCATCTAGTTGATGAATCAGCAAAAGTTACACTTGATGTAATTGGTGAACTATATAATAAATTAACTGTAGATCCTGAATACTTCTCTTG
>CALPUT020000053.1 GCA_943326825.2 Chryseobacterium gleum
AAATCTTCTGGTTTCATATTCTGTGTGTTAAAATTACTAAAAAGTTATTTCCGAAAATTTTTCGACCTCTTTACAGGGAGGTCAAAACTTTTCAGAACAACTTTTAGCTACTTACACACTTTATGAGATACTACCGAATTATTAGTAGAAACAACTGTCTACTTATTTCAGGACATTACATTTTTGTCTAATGTCTAATGTCTAATGTCTAATGTCTAATGTCCTAACCCTATTTCTTTTTCTGACCTCTAGTTTGATTCTTTTTATATTTCTTTTTGATTTCTCTTTTATAAGACCCTCCTAGATTTACTTTCTGATTTTTCTTTTTCTTTTCGTGGAATGCCCCTTTTGAATTGTCAATTTTTACATCTGGCATATAATTTACACCTGGTAATACTGGCATCTCCATTTCAATTAAAACATCTGAAATTTCTACATTTTCAGGAAAGATAACTTCTGAAATTTTCATTTTCATCATTTCTTCAATTTCTTGAAGCATTTTTGCATCTGAGGAAGTGATGAATGATATTGCAATACCATCTTTATCTGCTCTACCTGTTCTTCCGATTCTATGAATATAGTTTGGAGATTCATCTGGTAAATCAAAATTGATAACGTGAGTTACGTCTGAAATGTCTAATCCTCTTGAAACTAAATCGGTTGCGATTAAGACCTTTGAAGTTCCATCTTGAAAATTGTTAAGCGAACTAAAACGGAAATTCTGAGATTTATTTGAGTGAATTATGCCAAAGTTTTTATTTTCTTCACTACCCATTTCTTCGAAAACTAAATCAGCTACTTTTTTACTTTTAGTAAATAGCAGTACTTTTTGCATTGAACTATCCGTTTCTAAAAGATATTTTAGTAAGTTTATTTTTGAATTGAAATTAGGAACATTATATAAAGATTGAGCTATTTTATCAACTGGAGTTCCATGAGGAGCCGCTTCAACTTTTTGTGGATTATTGAAAAATTCTTCAAAAATTAATTCAACATCTTCAGTAATAGTTGCTGAGAAAAGTAAATTTTGTCTTTTTGCAGGAAGTAAATCTAAAATGTTTTTCAATTGGGTTCTGAATCCAAGATTTAACATTTCATCCATTTCATCAATTACCACTTTTTGAATACATTTCAATTTTAATGTACCATTGTGACCTAAATCAATTACACGTCCTGGAGTTGCAACTAAGATATCCAAACCATTCATGATGATTTGTTTTTGCGTATTGATATTTGCACCCCCATAAACACCTGCAACTCTCACATTCATGTAAATTGTCAATTTAGCAATTTCATCAACGATTTGAGCAACTAATTCTCTTGTAGGAACAATGATTAAAACTCTAGGTTCTAATTGATATGAAAATTTTAACTGATTTAAGATAGGCAACAAAAAAGCCAATGTTTTACCTGTACCTGTTTGTGCAATTCCAACAACATCTTTTCCTGACATCACAACAGGATATGCTTTTTCCTGAATAGTTGTTGCTTCTGTAAATTCTAAATCTACTAAAGCTTTTTGAAGTTGTTTGCTTAAATTAAAATCGATGAATTGCATTTTTGAAAAAAATTATTGTTTGCAAAGGTACTTCGTATTTATCGGTTTAAGAAAGATTCTGCTGAAAATATTGACCTTTCAACAAATTAGAGCGGAAAAGTATCTTTGATTTAAAGAAATTAAAGTATAAATCAAGCTATTTTTGGATAGTTAATATTGTTTTATGAAATTATCAGGAAATCATAGCGTAAAAGAAATTGCAGCATTTTTAGAATGTGAATATATTGGCGATGGAGATCAATTAATTCTTGGTATTAATGAAATTCATAAAGTAGAAAAAGGAGATATAGTTTTTGTAGATCATCCAAAATATTATCAAAAAGCACTAAACAGTGAGGCTACAATTGTATTAATTGATCAAGAAGTATATTGTCCAGTTGGGAAATCATTGATTATTTCGAGTGCTCCTTTTGATGATTACAATAAATTGACTAAACATTTCAGCCCATACAAACCACAAACTTCTATGATTGGTGAAGGTTGTGAAATTCATCCTACTGCTACTATTTATCCAAATGTTTTTATTGGTCATCGAGTAAAAATAGGCGCAAATGTGACTCTTCATGCAGGAGTTAATATTCAAGACGATGTTACGATTGAAGAAAATGTAATAGTTGGACCAAATAGTGTGATTGGACATTATGCATTTTATTATAAAAAGAAAGCAACGGGCTATGATCGTATGCATTCTTGTGGAGGTGTATTGATTAAGAAAAATGCAGAGATTGGCGCTTTATGTACGATTGATTTAGGTGTTTCTGGACTTACAGTTATAGGGGAAGGGACAAAATTAGACAATCAAGTTCATATTGGTCATGACACGGTAATAGGTAATAATTGTTTGTTTGCTGCCAATGTTGGAATAGCTGGTTGTGTTATCGTTGAGGATAATGTTACAATGTGGGGACAAGTAGGCTGTGAAAGTGATTTACGAATAGGAGAGGGAGCTGTTATTTTAGGTCAGTCTGGAGTTTCAAAAGATTTACAAGGGGGAAAAACATATTTTGGAAGCCCTTGTGGGGAAGCAAAATCTATGTTTAGAGAAATGGCCGCAGTTCGAAAGTTACCATCAATATTAGAACAGTTATAGATGGAAGAAAAACTTCAGAAATATTTAGAGAATCAGTTGAAAATAAAGGATTTTAAATTAAATTCTTTGTTGGAGATTACGAATGCCATAAATACAAATGAAGGAGTAGAACAGCTGTATAAAATTTTCGAATTTATACTAAAAGAGCAACTTGGATTTGATAAATTTATATTTTTCAATAAGTTAGATGAGTGGAGTTGTGTTATTAAATTAGGATTTAAAGGAAAAGTAAAAGAAATTGATGTTGAAAGAGATTTATTACGTTTTAGAGATATTACAGTTATTGAATCTTCACCATCAGAATTGATTAACGAATTTGATGTTATTGTCCCTGTTTTTCATAAAGAAAAACCGTTAGCATATTTACTCGTAGCTGGTTTGGAACATCGAAAAATGAAAGTTGCTGAAACTATGAATAATATGAGTTTTATTCAAACTTTAGCGAATATTATTGTTGTAGCGATTGAGAATAAAAGAATGGCAAAAGCATCGCTGAAGCAAGAACGCTTAAAGAAAGAACTGGAAGTTGCTTCTGAAATGCAAAAATTATTGTTTCCTTCTGATTTACCTTCTAATAAACGAATGGATATCTCTGCAAAATACAAAGCGCGACATGAAGTAGGTGGCGATTATTACGATTTCATACCTTTAGGCGATGAGGAATATATTGTTTGTATAGCAGATGTGTCTGGAAAAGGAATAAGTGCAGCTTTATTAATGGCAAATTTTCAAGCCACAATACGAACTATTTTTAGATACCAACGATTTGAGTTTGATTTCCTAATTGAAGAATTGAATAAAAAGGTAATGAGAAGTGCAAAAGGGGAGAAATTTATCACTTTTTTCATTGCTCATTATAATGCAAATACGAGATTGTTAACTTATGTAAATGCAGGTCATAATCATCCATTTATCGTTCATGGAAGAAAATCTGAAATGTTAGATCAAGGTAGCATTGGTTTAGGTATGATGGATGAATTACCTTTTATTAATGTTGGAAAAATGGAATTAAAACCTAATTCAACATTAGTACTTTATACGGATGGAGTTGTTGAGTTAGAAGATCATAATGAAGAACAATTTGGCATTGATCGATTGGTTAAAATGATTCATAATTATTACCCATTAAAAATGGAGGATTTAAATAATCTTATTTTTTCCAAATTAGATGAATGGAGAGGAGAACTGAAATTAGTAGATGATACTGCGATATTTAGTTGCCGTTTTTTTTAAGTTGATTTAACTGATCGATAATCATTTTAGTATAAATAACACTTCCTTTTTTGTTTAAATGAATTAGATCAGCCCAATAACTAAAATCATTAAATGTATTAGACTGGTAAAGATCTAAAAATTCTATTTTATTTTTCGAACAAAATTTCTTTAGTTCTCTAAAAACAGATTGTTTAAGACCTCCAGTTTTGTTAATAGTTGGTCCTAATAAGATATAAAATTTAGTTTTGTTCGAAATACAAATTTGATTAATAAATGTCAATTCGTTAAAAATTTTATTATTAAATCTATTTGATTTTGCATAACTCTCACTCCTTTTTTCAGTAATAAACTTCTCTTTAGAAATGGTGTAATCAAGAGGGTAGTAACCGTTAATTTTAGAGTCACAAATATTTTGAAATTGATTTGAGAATAATTTAAAATTATCACCATTAAAACGATAGCTTTGAGATAGAAACTTTATCGGTTCATAAATACTATTATCATTTATTTTTTTTCTAATGTATTCGTTTTTATGATAGTAGTATTTTAAATAATAAATATCAGCTAAATTTTTTTTCTCATTCTCTAACATAAAATCATCAAGTTCTAAATTCAGAATAATTAGGTCTTTTGGTAATTTGTTGAATTGTTTCAATAAGCTAATTATAGCAGTGTTATATAAAATATGTTTTCCTGGTTTTGATAAATTGACGGATTTTTTGTTGATTAATTGATTATTAATCATTGTATTTACTCTTGAAGATCCAATTATTATAGTATCTGAATCCCCATGTTTTAAATAATAATTTAAATCGCCACAAGCATGTTGACAGTAATTTTTTTCATATAAATTATTAAAATAGATACCTAACACAACATCAATTAAAATTGATAAAGCAATTATTTTCAAGATATTTATCAATGTTTTTTTCATTAGAATTGGAAGTATATAAAAGCTCCACCTTTTGTTTGTCCTAGAAATATTATCGAAAAAATAATTATTAGATAAAATATAATTTTATAATTTTTCTTCCAAGATAATATTGAAATGAAACCTAATTTATGCGTAAGTATTTCAATAATAATTAATATAATAATTGGAATTGTGAAAAGACTTGAAATATTTTCATTAATCCAATATTTCAGTTGAAATAAATTGAAATCGGTTAATATTTTTCTGTAAATATAAAATGTATCGCCTAATGTTTGTGATCTAAATGGTATCCATAGCAATGATATTAAAAAGAAAATAAAAATTATTCTTGCAAAATTGATTATCTTATTTTCACTTTCATTTCTAATATTAAAAAGACGTTCAATTATTAGGAAAATCCCATTTAAAAGTCCCCAAATCAAGAAATTATAAGAGGCTCCATGCCATAATCCAACAATAAAAAATGTTATAATTAAATTAAAGTATATTCGATGCTTTGACACTCTGTTTCCTCCCAATGGGATATAGATATAATCCTTCACCCAGTTTGATAATGAAATATGCCATTTTTTCCAAAATGAAGTAATACTTGATGATAAGTAAGGAGAATTAAAATTGATGATTAAATTATAATCAAATAATTTAGCAATACCAATTGCCATGTTTGAATAACCTGCAAAATCAGTATATATTTGAATGGAAAAAAGTAAACATGTAAATAATAATAAACCACTATTGGCATTCATAGGGTTTTCGTATACTTTGTCAACTAAAATTGAAATGTTATCAGCAACAGCGACCTTTTGAAACAATCCCCAGATTATATATGTAAGTCCTATTTTAAGATTTTCTTGATTAAAGGTATGTTTTAATTTATTTACTTGTGGTATTAAGTCTTTTGCTCTTTCAATTGGTCCAGCAACAAGTTGAGGGAAAAATGAAACAAAGAGTGCAAATTTTCCAATATTTCGTTCTGGTTCAATCGTTTTTCTATAGACATCTATTGAATAACTTAATACTTGAAAAGTATAAAAACTAATTCCAACAGGGAGAAGTAATTCGCTATTAGTTAAAGTATACTTAACATCAAAACATGAAACTATATCAGTAATTATCTGCTGAAAAAAATTAAAGTATTTAAATAGAAATAAGACTCCTAAATTCATAATTACACTTAAAGTTATTCCTAGTTTACGTCTAATTTTAATAGGAGAGGATGTTAGTTTTATAGATAAAAAGAAATCTAGGAAAGTCGTGAAAATAAGAAGTAATAAATAAGATGCATTCCATTGAGCATAGAAAAAATAACTGCTAAGTAGTAAAAGAATCCAACGGTATTTTGAAGGTAAAATCCAATAGATGAATAAAACGATTATCAAGAAAAGGAAAAAGTCGAAACTATTGAATAACATATCTTTATTTAGTTATCTAAGAATAAACATCTTTCCAAATTCTTTTTTGAAATAAGTATCACCATCAGTAGATTTATGTTCAATGTCTTGACCGTTTATTTGTGCTTTTACGGTATACAAATAGACACCATTTGCAAGTTTGTCACCAAAGTTATCAGTTCCATCCCAAGAATATTCGGTAATATTTTTACCGATAAATATTGGTCCTAATTCATCTTCATTGATTTCTTTTACAATTTTACCAGAAACATTCATTATTTGAATTAATACTTTATCTGGAACTTCAGAGCCTGTTAAAGTGAAGACAAATTTTGTTTTAGTACTAAATGGATTAGGGTAATTCATTAAATAAGTTATAGTTGATGCATGAATTACTTCAAATGATATTCTATAATCTAAATCACCAGATAAATTACCACTTCTATCTGAACCTTGTACTAAAATAGAATATTTCCCATCTTTAATGAAATTAGCTAAATAATTTATCTTAAATCTTTTATTTTGTGTATTTGCTGGAGTCCATTGCATTATAGAATTGCCATTTCCATCAGTGAAATAAATTCGCTTTTGATTTCCATCAGGATCAGTAAGATAAATTGCAAATAAAGATGTATCTGAATCATTGTTCATTACTAAATATGGATTTTCATCTTTTAGAGAAATTAATATTTCACTTTTTGGAGAAACAATGTCTCCATTTAATATATGCCGATTATCAAAAGTTACGTCCAATATCGGATTTTTCTCTTCTCTATTAACGTAAAAAGGAATTTGTAAAAGGTTATTGAAGTGTTGCTGTTCAGGTTGGTCAGTAATGTAAAGACTTCCGTTAACATAAGGATTCACTTCCATCCAAAAAATATTATAGCCAGGTAGACCAGTAGTTGTGAATTCAATCGTATCTCTAAAAGTTTCTCCAACTAATAGAGAGTCTTGTCTATTATAGCTTATAGGATGTTTTATATGATTCTCATCTTCTACCCAATAATTGACTAGAAGAGAATCCATATTTAAGTTATAGATATTTTTTATATCCATAGCAAAGTTTATTTTTTCACCTTGCTCTAATGTATCTTTATTTGGTAACCATGTATATGGAATTGAATCATCGAGTGCAGCTTCTGGTAAAGGTGAATATAAAACATGCCAATGATCAATTTGAGAAGGAGTTAATTGGATTGTATCTATATAATTTGCTTCTAGTCTAATAAAAGGAAACTGTTGTGCAGGCATGATTAAGTTGAAATTTACAATGGAATCATTCCTAGTCATTAATGTGTCAATTCTTATTTGTTCCACCCCATTTATATCGAATCCTACAATAGACAATTGAGTAGAATCATTTCCAGGAATATTTTCTAGAGGATCTTGTTTCCAATAGATAGTCCCCCAATTAGATGCTGGTCCAATTAAAGTTGATTCTTCATATCCAGAATTTTTGAAACTTCGAATAATTGTGTTTAGTGTAATATCTTGACCTGGTAGTTGTGCAAATGTTTCGACAACACTTGAGGTGTCACCTTTTTTACAAATAAATATAAATGGCCGATTTGGGCGTGATGGATTTATACTATCAGAACCTAAATTTGCAAAAGTAGTATATACCGAAGGTGAATTCTGACTCCATAAATCATATCTAGTGTTAAAAGGTGTATAGATAATTAAATAATTACTATCTGGTACAACGTTATTGATTAAATTTTGAAAAGCAGCCATCGATGTGGGATCTGCTTGATGATAAGCAAAATACCTCATTACTCTTGGTACACATCCACCATTATCATTGTAATTACCAAAATTGTTATTAACATTTTGATTAACAGGTAAATATCTTGTTCCCCATGGGGTTAGAGTAGAATAATCGATAATTGCTACATGAATAGCAGGGTTATTCATATCAGCCGGCCCACATACACCTTGGTCACCAGAGCCAACTTGTCCATTTAAGTTCCAAAAATTCTGACCAACTAAGCTTGTTACTCCTCTAACTTTAGATTGAACTTGTTTTATATATGGCATAAAAATACGTTCCCTTAAAGCTCTGTTGTAGTTGATTCCACTAAATTCATTTTTTTTATATTGAAAAAAATGATCTTGCCCCCAACCAGTTTTTCCTTCAATATATTGAAAAGATTGTTCTCGCCACATTGGATTAGTTTCATTGATTGCTACTCTCCAGAAATAAACCATACTATCTTGACAAATTAATGGAGCATTTACATTTGAAGAAACAAATTTCCAATCATCAGGATTTACCTCTTGAATACCACCTAAACCAGAAACTAATGCATATCTATTTTCAGGACTGTTAAATAAATCTGTTGTATCAATTTCGAATCTATACGTATTAAAATCTGCTATTGGATTAATTGTGGAAGCCTTGAAAGTTACACTGTCATTTGGTACTACCGCAAAATCGTATGGTAAAACGGGCAATATTCCATCGATATTAATAAATAAACTTTTAGAAATTTGGTTATTATTTAATTCATCGAATTGCTCATTAATAAAGTTTGGAATATCTGCAGAAATATAAAAAGTATTAATTCCACTTGAAATATTTGCTTGAAGTGGAATTAATATTTTTATAGTATCCTTATAATTTAGACGAGGAACATTAATCGAGTAAATTGAATCAGTTGATATTAAAGGAAAATCTCTTCTAATTTCTAATTGAAAAGTGTCTGTTATTGCTTTTCCATAATTTGTTAAAATAATATTCATTTCAATATTATTTGTATTTAAATCTAATATTTCAGGAAGAAATGAGACATTTTCGACTTTTAATTCAATTTCAGGTTTTGGAAATGAATTCAATTTTATCATAGGATCACCGTTGAGAACCATTTGGGAAGTTGTCGATTCTAAACCTAAATTACTACTGATACTATTCAAGTATGAAATATTCTCTTGTATTTGTTTACCAATTGTTTTTCCATAATTTTCTGAACTAAATTGGCGGTACAATTCTGTTGAGTATAATGCAAGGGTATTTGATAGACCTTTGTATACACTTGAAATAAATGCGATTGCTCCAGCATCAACAGCATTAACAAAGTTTTCAGAGTTAGAATATTGAGTATTATATATATCACCGTTAAAACATGAATTACCAAGAACAATAGGGTATTTATTCAAATTATTCCATGTACTTGGATTATCTAAGTTGATTTCAAAACCACTTCCTGAAGGTGCTGAATGACCGAAAAAGGTCATTAAAGAAACACCACTTTGTATTTTTGCAGTAACATCATTAAGTACTTGAATATCTAAAGGAAGAGTTGATGATTTATAAACTCGTGTAACTTCACCAGCATAATTTGCATTTTCAATTATGTTTTCCATGTCATTTAAATAACCTTGGAAAAGTGACTGTTGAGAGGCGTCAGTTCCTCCACCTAAATGTAAAATTTGTTTCTGCCAATGCAAACTTGAAATATTACTACAAAAAGTTGAATCTTGTTGAAGATCATAGGCTTTGATTTTTTTTAAATAATTTTTTAATTGGGTATTTGTTGTTACAGCAATTCTTCCCGTTGGAATCAATGGTGCCCAATTGTTTCCTTCTAATTTTGCTGTTATTGCAACATCACTATTTGGTTGGCCAAAAGTGGGAATAAGATTTTGAGAATAATAAATAGGATTTTGTCTGAAAATTTGAGCAGTAGAACTGTTAGCGTTTATGTATCCAGAAGATAGTGCTTTTCCTAGTAGAAATAATCCAACAGGTTTTACAGAAGCATTATTATATATGTAGTGAGCAAATCTTCTGATTCCATTTATGTGTTTATTGATACCTCCTCCAAATTGTAAATATAATTCATCAATATCTGCAAGTATTACATTGTAATGTCCTCCCGCAACTGAATTTCTATAGTCAGCATATTCTAGAGAGGCTGAATCCATTTTTTGATTATATATCATTAACAAAGCACCATCTGCATTAAAAGAAGGGTAATTTGTAAACAAACCAGTTCCATTAACAGGAGTTAATGATGTTAAACTAGATATAGTATTCAAGTTTTGGTAAACAACTTTTTGTTCTTGATTTGATGAATTATTAGAAATTAATGTACTATAAAAGGTTGTATTATTAGTTAAGTTTATTTTTTTTGGATTGTCTCCAAAAACAAAAATGATAGGGTTGTTATAATTGACATTTGTAAAGTCCAATCTTATTTTAGTCTCAAGTGGATTGTTTTTGATATTAAAAATTGTAAAAGAACTATTTTCTAAACTTGGAGTTTTGGGGTATTTTATTGACCAATAATTCAATGCTTGATAGTCAGTTACAGCTCCTTGATCGTTAATCATCATCCATTTCAAACTTGTAGAACCATTATTCAATTCTGTTACTGGAAATGTTGTATTTGAATAAATTTGTCTCCAACCTGTGACAATTTCGTCATGTAAAACATAATTATTATTTCCTATTTGCCATTTAGTATGATGATTTCCAACACCTGTATAGTTGGCATTTGATTTCGTTACAGATATGCCATTGAAAATAGCTGAAGGCGCATCACTTCCAGTGTACAAAGAACTTGTATTTGCTGATAAATTTAAGGTAGT
>CALPUT020000054.1 GCA_943326825.2 Chryseobacterium gleum
AAATTAGATCTACAAATCCGTTGACACCCAATAAAGATTTTTTCTTGTCTTATTTCATTGATGAACAACGACTTAAAATTTTAGAATTCAATCGAATTGTTAAAACGTTAAATGGATTATCGAAAGAAGCATTTTTAGAAAAGTTAAAAAATTCATTTGAAATTTCTAACATCACTTCATCTCAAAAACCTGTTCATGAACATCAAATGACGATGTGCTTGGAAGGAGATTGGTACATTTTAGATTGTAAAAATTCTATTATCGATGAAAATCATCCGGTAAAATGTCTTGATTCTGAAATTTTAACGCAATTTGTTTTGACTCCGATTTTAGGAATTCACGACTTAAAAACAGATGAAAACATTGAATTTGTAAGTGGTGCTGAATCAATTTCATCTATTGAAGAAAAAGTTACGAAGGGTAAATTTAAGATTGCTTTTATCTTATTTCCTGTTTCAATGGAACAAGTGAAGAGAGTTGCAGATAATCAAATGATTATGCCTCCAAAGTCAACTTGGGTTGAACCTAAAATGAGAAGCGGATTAACTATATATAACATTAACGAATGATCAAAGATAATTTAGACGCTATTCGTAAAACAATACCTGAACACGTTACATTGGTAGCTGTTTCAAAAACAAAACCAGTATCTGCTTTACAAGAAGTGTATGCTGCTGGTCAACGTCATTTTGGTGAGAACAAAGTTCAAGAAATGACAGAGAAATGGGAAGTTCTTCCGAAAGATATTAAATGGCATTTAATCGGTCATTTGCAAACGAATAAAGTTAAATACATTGCACCTTACGTTCATTTAATTCATTCAGTTGATAGTTTTAAATTGCTAAAAGAAATCGATAAAGAAGCGAAAAAAAACAATCGTATTATTGATTGTTTATTGCAGTTTCACGTCGCTCAAGAAGAGACAAAATTTGGATTAGATTTCGAAGAAGCAAAAGAATTAATCGAAAACCCTGAATTCATAGATTTACATAACGTTCACTTAGTTGGTGTTATGGGAATGGCTTCGTTTACTGAAAATGAAGATGTGGTTAGAAAAGAATTTCAGCAATTAGAAGATTATTTCCAATTGATTAAAAGTTATTACTTCACGTTCAATGATGATTTTAAAGAAATCTCAATGGGTATGAGTGGAGATTATCAACTAGCGATTGAAGAAGGAAGTACAATGGTAAGAGTTGGAAGTTCAATTTTTGGAACTCGATGAAATTAATTTTCAGTGCTTTATTTCTATTTATTTCATTCTTTGGGTTTAATCAAAGTTACAATTCCGACAGTTTAAAATCAGAAAGAAATAAGCATCAATCTGAATTTGTAAATGAAGTTTTAAATAAAGAAGAAGCGCTTCATTTTCAAGGAATTTGTTATTTTGAAATCGACACTACATTAATCATAAACGCTACTTTCAAAAAAGACAAAGGCAAGAAGTTCGTAATGCCAATGACGAAAGAACGAGTTGTTTATTATCGTAAATACGGAACGTTAACTTTTAAAATCAAAGACACTATTTGTTCTTTAACAGTATACCAAAACTTAGAACTTATCAAACGAAAAGGTTTTGAAAATTATCTCTTTTTACCATTTAAAGATTTAACTTCAGATGTAACAACTTATGGTGGAGGCCGATATTTAGATATTGAAATTCAAAAAGGATCACAATGGAAGATTGACTTTAATTTAGCCTATCATCCGTATTGTGCTTATTCGGAAAGATATTCTTGTCCAATTGTTCCAAAAGAAAATAAATTAGCCGTTCAAATTAACGCTGGCGAGTGTTATTTTGGGCATTAAAAGAAATAATTTTCGTAATTTTCCAGTCTCTAAAAAATTCAAAATGAAAAAAAGTATATTGTTATCAATTTTGATTGGATTCACTATTTCTTTAGAATCTTGTAGCACTAAAAACAACGATAATACGACTGAAAATTCAGCTAAAGAAAATGAAACAATCATCGATCGTTTTGCTGATATTCAAGTATTAAGATATCAAATTGAAGGATTTGAAAAACTTTCTTTAAATCAAAAGAAGTTAGTTTATTTTATGGTACAAGCAGGTTTGTCAGGCCGAGACATCGCTTATGATCAAAACAATGCATATAATGTTGAAATCAGAAAATGTTTAGAAACTATAGTTGGAAATTACAAAGGTGATCAAGAAAGCGAAGATTGGAAGAAGTTTTTAACCTATGCTAAAAGAGTTTGGTTTTCGAATGGAATCCATCACCATTATGGAATGGAAAAAATAATGCCTGAAATATCAGAAAATTATTTCAAAACATTGGTTAAAGAAACAAATGCAACAATTTCTGATGAAGCAATCAAAACAATATTTGATAAAAACACTGCAATGAAACGTAAAGTGAAAGATGCAAATTTAGATATGATTGTAGCTTCTGCAAATAATTTCTACGGAAAAGGTGTCACTCAAAAAATGGTGGAAGATTTCTACTCTAAATTGATTGATGTTAATGATCCAACTCCAATTGAATATGGATTAAATTCTACATTGATTTTAAAAGATGGAAAATTAGTCGAAGATACTTGGAAATCAGGAGGACGTTATGGAAAATCGATTGATAAAATCATTTTTTGGTTGAAGAAAGCTGTAACTGTTGCTGAAAATGCTCAACAAAAAAGTGCATTACAAAAACTGATTCAATACTATCAAACAGGAGATTTAAAAACATGGGATGAATACAACATTCTATGGGCTTCTTCAACAAAAGGAGACATCGATTGGATCAACGGTTTTATTGAAACTTACGGAGATGCTTTAGGCAAAAGAGCAGGATATGAAAGTGTTGTTCAAATTACAGATTTCGAGGCTTCTAAACACATGAAAGTTGTTGCACAAAATGCACAATGGTTCGAAGATAATTCGACAATCATGGCGGAGCATAAAAAGAAAAACGTAAAAGGAGTTTCTTATAAAGTTGTTCAAGTAGCTGGAGAATCTGGTGATGCTGCTCCTGCAACTCCAATAGGAGTAAATTTACCAAACAACAACTGGATTAGAGAAAATCATGGTTCAAAGTCTGTAAGTTTAGGAAATGTAATTGCAGCATATGAAAAAGCAGGAGGAAAAGGATTAATACAAGAATTTGCTAATGATCAAGAAGAAATAGATAGAGGTTTAAAATATGGTGCTTTAGCAAGTAAATTACATACTGCTTTACACGAAGTTATCGGTCATGCTTCTGGACAAATCAATAAAGGAGTTGGTCAACCTTCAGAAACACTTAAAAACTATGCAAGTACGTTGGAAGAAGCAAGAGCAGATTTAGTTGGATTATATTATATTCTAGATCAAAAATTAGTTGATATAGGTTTAACGGAATCTTTAGAAGTCGGAAAAGCTGGTTACGATAACTATATCCGTAATGGAATGTTAACGCAATTACAACGTTTAGAACTTGGAAATCAAGTAGAAGAAGAACACATGCAAAACCGTCAATTGGTTGCTTCATGGGTATTTGATAAAGGGGCTAAAGAAAATGTAATCGTTAAAGTGGTGAAAAACGGTAAAACTTATTACGACATCAAAGATTACAACAAATTAAGAGTTCTTTTCGGTCAATTATTAAAAGAAATTCAACGTATTACTTCTGAAGGAGATTACACAGCTGGAAAAACGTTAGTTGAAACATACGGAGTAAAAGTAAATCAATCAATTCATGCTGAAGTATTAAAAAGAGTTAAACCATTGAATTTAGCTCCATATAATGGATTTGTGCATCCTATTTATGTTCCTGTTTTGGACAGTAAAGGTGAAATCATCGACATCAAATTAGAAAACAAACAAACGTTTGTTGAACAGATGTTGTATTATGGGAAGGAATATAGCTTTTAAAAATAATTTTGGATTTTGGATTTTGAATTCTGGATTTTGAAATAAATAGAATTAATTTGAAAAGACTTTTACTAAATTAGTAAAAGTCTTTTTAGTTTATTCGTTATTTAATATACCTAAACCCATTAACCATCAACTAAATTATGTAGTTTAACAATTATTCTATATCTTCAAAAAAACATACAGAATACAAAGATGAAAACGAAACAAGACATAGTAGAAAATTGGCTACCTAGATATACTGGAGAAAAATTAGAGAACTTTGGAGAATACATTCTTTTATGCAATTTCCACAACTATATTGAAAAATTTGCTGAAATGCACAATGTTCCAATTGTAGGAAAAGATAAACCAATGCAATGCGCAACAGCAAATAAAATTACAATTATCAATTTCGGAATGGGAAGTGCAACTGCAGCAACAGTGATGGACTTACTTTCTGCTATACAACCAAAAGGGGTATTATTTCTTGGGAAATGCGGTGGATTGAGACCAAAAAATAAAGTGGGAGATTTAATTCTTCCTATTGCTGCTATACGTGGTGAAGGAACAAGTAATGATTATTTTCCACCTGAAGTTCCAGCGCTTCCTGCATTCGCTCTTCAAAAGGCAATTTCAACTACTATTCGAGATTTAGGTCGCGACTATTGGACAGGAACTTGTTATACAACAAATCGAAGAGTTTGGGAACACGATGATAAATTTAAAGATTACTTAAACAATGTTCGCGCTCAAGCAATCGATATGGAAACAGCAACAATCTTTACGGTTGGTTTTGCGAATCATATTCCTACAGGTGCATTGTTGTTAGTTTCAGACTCTCCTATGACACCACAAGGCGTTAAAACAGCTGAGAGTGATATCGCTGCAACGGTTAATTATGTTGATTTACATCTACAAATTGGAATTGAATCCCTTAAACAAATGATTAATAAAGGTGATACTGTTAGGCATTTGAGATTTTGATTAATAGACTTTAAGATTTAAGATTTTAAGATTTAAGACTATTGATTTCTTGTGCAAAAAGAGGTTTTATCTAGAATTGTGAAATCAAAAACGGCGCCTTCAAAAATTTGAAGGCGCCGTTTTTAGTATTTAAAGATCAATTAAAGTACAACAAATGTTACTCTTCTTGATTTTGCTAATTTTAATTCTTCTTCATCAGATTCGCTTGCATCTGGATTTGGTGCAGTTGAACCCATTGGTTTAGCAATTAATGCTGACTCAGCAACACCTTTAGAAACCAAATATTTAATTACAGAATTGATACGTTTATTTGACATATCAGCATAAAGTGGTTTTTCAGCTCCTACTTTATCCTCTAATTCATTTGCATTACCACGAACTTCAATTTTCATTTCCGGATTCGCTTTCAATTGCTCAGCAATTAAATTCAAAGCTTCTTCTCCAATTGGCGTTAATTTATGTTTTCCAAAAGCAAAATAGATTTGTTCAATCTCTACTTTTTGTTTTGGTGTCATTTTATCATTGATACTGATTTGTTTTTGATAAATCATTGACGAATACTCGGAATCTGTAGCTGACTTTGCACAATCACAAGCCTGATCTTCAGCTACCAACATAACAGAAACATCATCAATGTAATAGTAAGCACCTATAGCTGGAGCAATTTTCATTTCAGTTTTTTTATTCTTTTCGTTCAATGTTTCTTCATTCGAAGAAAAGTTACCGATTGTAATAAATTTTTCACCACCCGTTGCTACAAACTCAGCACAAACAGTTTCCCAATTATACATTGCGTTGAATACTTTGTTATCTGAATGCAAAACAGAAGCTTTTTCAATAATTGCTGTTTTTGAATCTGTTGTTACAGGTTTAGAAGACAAAACTGCTCCTAATTGATTTGATGCATATTTTGATGCCTCAGCTAACGAAACATTAAATTTTACGCAATATTTCAACCCTTTTTTTAATGGCGTTGAAAGTTTAGTCATTATGTAAGAACGAGGAACTTTATCTCCAAAAGAATAAGCATAAATACCTGCATAATTTGTACCTTCTTTAGCTTCTTCTTTACCATAATTATTAAAAGGAACATTAATCTCAGGTGGTGCAGTAGGTGAAAACAAATCAGCTCTTACTCCAGTTGGTGAAACCCAACCTAAGGCACTTTCAATTGAACCTAATTTTTTAACTTTCCCATCTGTTTGCTCAAAACTTCCATTTTCAACTAAATTTTCTGTTTGTTGAGCAATTGAATTATTCGTTATGAAACCTAGCCCTAAAAAAGCAATTCCGATTCCGTACGTTTTAAAATTTAATTTCATAATTTTTCACAGTTTGAATAAATGTTTTCACTTTTTCTGGATCTATGTCTGGATATACTCCATGACCTAAATTCACAATATGGCGTCTACTTTTAAACGAATTTAACATATTATTTGTCAAGTTCTCCACTTCTTTATGCGAAGAATATAATGCACATGGATCTAAATTGCCTTGTAATGTCTTAGCTTCTCCAATTTCTTCACGAATTTTAACAAGATCCATGTTCCAATCTAAACCTACTGTATTACAATTCAATTTCGCTACTGCATTTACTGAAGTAATCGCCCCTTTCGAAAACAAGGTAATCGGAACTTCATTTACTGCAGAAACAATTTTATCCAAGTATTTCAATCCAAATTCAGCATATTGTTCTGTTCCCAAAATACCCGCCCATGAGTCGAACACTTGTAACATATGAGCACCTGCTTTCACTTGTGCTTTCAAATACTGAATTGTAACATCTGTAATACGACTTAGCAACTCGTGTGCCAAAGTTGGATTAGTATATAATAATTTTCTTGATTCTGAGAATGTTTTTGAACCTCGACCTTCCACCATGTAACAGAAAATAGTCCAAGGTGCTCCTGCGAAACCAATTAATGGAACTCTTCCGTTCAATTCTTTGTTCGTTATACGAATCGCTTCTAACACATAACCTAAACGATCTTCTATGTCAAAATTCGTTTCAGCGTATTTCAAACCTTCTTCAGAACGTATTGTTTTCTCAAACCATGGACCGCTTTTTTCTATCATTTGATATTCTAATCCCATTGCTTCTGGAACTACTAAAATATCTGAAAAAATAATTGCTGCATCAACACCTAAAATATCAACTGGCTGAATAGTAACTTCAGCTGCTCTTTCTGGTGTTTCTACCAATTCTTTAAATCCTGACAAAGAAGCTCTAACTTCTCTATATTCAGGTAAAATACGACCTGCCTGGCGCATTAACCAAACTGGATAACGCTCAATTGCTTCTCCTCTAGCAGCTCTTAATATTAAATCGTTCTGTAATTTCATCGTAAACAAAGATAATTATTAATTGATAAACGACAATTTAATCATGTTCATATTTTAAGGTTGTGACATTCAAATCACCATTGAATTTCTTTTTTTTCCTTAGTCCTTAAATAGTCGTTTGTCTTACTAAAATGTTTACATCCCAAAAAACCTCTGTAAGCAGATAATGGCGATGGATGAACTGATGTCAAAATTAAATTCTTATTTTGATCTACATTTTTCGCTTTATCAATTGCTTTCGAACCCCATAATAAATAAACAACCTCATCTTTTTGAGTACTTAACAAAGTGATAACAGCATCTGTAAACTGCTCCCAACCTCTATTAGAATGACTTGCTGCGCTACCCTCACGAACAGTTAAAACACTATTCAATAAAAGTACACCTTGACTTGCCCAATGTTCTAAACTCCCATTTTCTGGAAATGGTTGACCTAAATCGTTTTCTATTTCTTTGAAAATATTTAACAAACTTTTAGGAAATGGTTTAACATCTTTCTCAACAGAGAAACATAAACCATGTGCATGCCCTTTTGTAGGATATGGATCTTGTCCTAAAATAACGACTTTCACTTGATCCACTGGACATTCATCAAATGCTCTGAAAATCTGATTAGCTTTTGGGAATATCGCTCCTTTTTGTTCAGAATATTCCGTTTTAACAAATGAAATTAACTCCTCAAAATACGGTTTATCAAATTCACTTTGAAGTAAAGATTTCCAAGATTCTTCTATTTTAACTTCCATTGAACAAATATACTTTTCTGTTTTAATAGTTTTACTACATTTCTCACTCATTTTAATAAATGAACCTCTTGAAATTTTAAGATTCTAGTATCTTTGTTCTGAAAAATTAATTTGCATGAACTATTTATACTCATTTATAATTGCTGGAGTTTTATTTTCAAGTTGTACTTCAACTGAAAAAGAAGAAATCGAAACTCCACAAGAGGAGAAAGAAATGTCTTTAGAAGAATTAGCTAAAAGACATGTTGAAAGCGATTTACAAATTCCTTCTACTGAAAAATATTCAATGAGAATTTATAAAGAAAATTTAGATGGTGATGCTAAAGAGGATGCAATCATCACTGTAAACCGATTAGAAAATGCATTTAAAACGGCTGAAAAATCAGGTAAATCTGCGAAATTAGCTGAAATTGGTTTTATGGGAAATCACAATTATTTTTTCTATTATGATGGTGCTCTTGGTAAAATCACACCAAATATTCCCGTAATGTCCTCACCATATTCTGAATTAAAAATCAATTTTGTTAATTTAATGTCAGATGCATATAAAGATGTTGTAATGGATTTTAGAATTTTGAATGCCTCATATAAAGACTTTATTACAATAAAAAATCACAACCCAAAAGTAATTTTTGAATGGAATGAATTTGAAAATCTTGGAAAAAACAATGCAACAGCTGTGTATTTTGACATTGTTGATAGAAATGTAGGTTTATCAAAAGACATTGTACTTTACAAAGCAAATCTAGATAACAATGTTGTCGGAATGTCTGATATTTATCACTTTACTCCAATCATCAAAAAGACAAACGAAAAATTATATTCTTGGTTTTACAGTCCTGAACAAGGAAAATATTGTACGACAGATAAGAAGAAATAAAAAAAGGTGTCTTCGTCCGAAGTTTCGGACTTCGCTCAGACACCTTTTAAAATTATTTTTTTAGATATTACATTTTCTTTAAAAAATCAACAACATTGTTTTCGATTCTTTGAGCGATGTTTGATGTATCAGCTTTAATAAATTGTTCCCCTGTGATTTTTTCATATAACTCAATGTATCTTTCAGTTACAGTGTTCACAAATTCATCAGGCATTATTGGCATAGTTTGACCTTCCAATCCTTGAAAATCATTTTCAATTAACCATTGACGTACAAATTCTTTTGACAACTGTTTTTGTTGTTCTCCTTTTGCTTGTCTTTCAGCATAACCATCAGCATAGAAATATCTTGAAGAATCAGGTGTGTGAATTTCATCAATTAAAATCACTTCGCCATTTCTCATTCCGAATTCATACTTCGTATCCACTAAAATTAATCCCATTTTAGCAGCCATCTCTGTACCTCTTTGAAACAATGCTCTTGTGTAATTTTCCATTTGAACATAAATATGCTCTGGAACAATATTTTGATCTAAAATTTCTTCTCTTGAAGCATCGATATCATGTCCTTCTTCTGCTTTAATTGCAGGAGTAATAATTGGTTCAGGAAAACGATCATTTTCTTTCATTCCTTCTGGCATTGTCACACCACACAACTCTCTTATCCCGGCTTGATATTGTCTTGCTGAATGTCCCGCTAAGTATCCACGAATAACCATTTCAACTCTCACCGGCTCACAAGCATAACCAACAGCTACAGCAGGATCTGGAGTTCCCAATAACCAGTTTGGTACGATATCTTTTGTAGCATCCAAAAACATAGTTGCTACTTGATTTAATACTTGTCCTTTGTGAGGAATACCTTTAGGTAAAATATGATCAAATGCTGAAATTCGATCCGAAGCCACCATCACAACTAAGTCATTTTCTAATGTGTATACATCACGAACTTTACCGTGATAAACTGCCTTTTGACCTGGAAAATTAAATTCTGTTGCTGTAATTGAATTACTCATGTTTATTTTCATTTTGTGAGTATTCTCACGTTATAATTTTATTTTTTTGCGAAATTACAAAAATCAATCTTTGCTAATGCTTAATCGAATATTATTTCAATTTTTTGTTTTCTTTTCTTCAACTTCAGCCTTGTCAAAAGCATCAATAATTTTCTTCACCAAAGCATGACGAATGACATCGTTTTGATTCAATCGAACGATACCAATATCCTCTACATCTTTCAAAACACCCAATGCATAGGATAAACCTGATTTTTGTTGTCTCGGTAAATCAACTTGTGACATATCTCCAGTTATGACGAATTTAGCAGTCATCCCCATACGTGTTAAAAACATTTTCATCTGCATCGTAGTCGTATTCTGTGCTTCATCTAAAATCACAAACGCTTTATCCAATGTCCTTCCTCTCATGAATGCTAAAGGTGCAATTTCAATCACACCATACTCGATCATTTCAGCTAATTTTTCTCCTGGAATCATATCACGCAATGCATCGTACAAAGGCATCATGTAAGGATCTAGTTTCTCTTTCAAGTCACCAGGTAAAAAACCTAAATTCTCCCCTGCTTCTACTGCTGGTCGAGTTAAAATAATACGCTTAATTTCTTTTGCTTTTAAAGCTCTAACAGCTAAGGCAACCGCAGTATAAGTTTTCCCAGTTCCCGCAGGACCAACAGCAAAAACCATATCATGCTTATTAACAGCTTCTACTAATTTACGTTGATTATTTGTTCTAGCTTTAATCTTTACACCACCAGTTCCATGAACTAAAGTATCTGTAGCTTCCTTAGAAACCATTAAAGCACCGTCTTCATCCATCAATTCTTTTACATCACTTTCTGATAAATGATTGAATTTTTGAAAAAACTGAACCAACAATTCGAATTTATGTTCAAATTCTTTAATACCATCATCATCTCCTGTAATTGTTAACACATTTCCACGTGCAACTATTTTTA
>CALPUT020000055.1 GCA_943326825.2 Chryseobacterium gleum
ATGGACAACCGTTGTTTTCAACAGGTCCAGCAACATCGATACAACCATCCACAATGTCAAGTACTCCATCAGAATCAGTGTCAGGACAACCATGATTTACTAACGTTCCTGGAGCTTGAGGACATTCATCTTCGCTATCTTTGATGCCATCTCCATCAGTATCTGGACAACCATTGAATGCAATTAATCCAGCAATTTCAGGACAATCATCTTTACCATCAATAATACTATCGTTATCTGTATCAGGACAACCTTTGAATTTTCTTAAACCAGCAACATCAGCACATTCGTCATCTTTGTCGGCTATACTATCATTGTCTTTGTCAGGACATCCTTGCAAATGTTTTAAACCTGGAATATCAGGACAAGTATCGTTTGGATCAATTATACTATCATTATCTCTGTCTGGACAGCCTTTAAATTTAATGTCGCCAGCTAATTCAGGACAATCATCTCTTTTATCTTTTATACCATCACCATCTTTATCTTTTAAAGGGCCGATTACAACGTTTAAACCAAAAGAAATGTGAATGTTTTTAGTGTTGTAAGGTATAGGAGCTCCTTTTCCACCTTGACCATTTGTTGGGGCAGGTGTTGTGAATAAGAATGTTCCGATATTATCAGACATTACAAAGAATTGAATAGGTCCTCCTTTTAAACTCAATCCAAAACCAAGATTGTTATAAGCTCGACCATACATTCCATAATTTACAGAAGCACTTAACCAATTTTTAATATTCATATTCATAGCCAATGCTAATCCTGCTCTGTATCTTTTTCTTGTGAATTCATTGTAAAGAGTTGCGCTAGCATTGAAATACTTGTTTAAAGTATACGAACCACCTAAATAGAATTTTGTATGTAATGAAGTTTTATAATTGTTTGAAATAGCATTTTTTGCTAATACTGTTTTGGATGTGTCAATTAATTCTTGGCCAAAGTTATAAGTAGAATCTTTTTTAATCAATTTTGTAAAATCAGCACCTTTGAAAACATAATTAATATCGTTTGTTTCAAAGTTGCTTGTATTCGTTTTCCAATTGATGAAACCTAAATCTAACAAACTAGCACTAACTTGAATTTTATCTGTTAATATATAACTACCACCAAGGTCTAGACCAAATCCTAAATTTTTGAAACTATAAGGTGATTTCATCATAGCAACTGTATCCATCACATTATTTGAATCTGCAAAATATAAGGTATTTGAAGAATTCATTCCTAATTGACCATCTATTGTCCAGTCAAAAGTTGTAGCGTCTGTTGTGATACCTAATTTACTTTTTTTAGTTTGAATATTAGCTATTCCAGACAGAAGTTTAAATCTACCTCCAACAGTTAGTTTTGAATTTATATTTCGATTATAACCTAAAGAATATTCCATGTATTCAGAAACATCAATTGCTAAACCATCTAACGAAATTCTTTTGCCTAAGTAGTTTTCAGAACCATTCCCATATACAGCAAATCCAAATAAATCTTTTGGAAGTGCAATATTTGAACGAAATCTATTAGTAACATTAAATGATACAAAATGATCCTTTTTTACTTTGAAACCTAAGCCAAATAATTGATTGTAGGAATCTATAGAGATGAAGTTCATTTTCCCTAAATGATTCATGAATTGATTTGCATCAATAATTAAAGAATCGTTAGCATCTTTTTGGAACATCTGGCCCAATGTAATTGCACTATTGTTTAGGTATATATTTTGAAAGCCTAGAGGTAAACTAACATAAACTCTATTTTTTTGTCTAAAACCTGGATTCACATTTAATGCTTGTGAAGTTTCTTTTAAACCATAAAGCGTTGAGTTTTGCTGAGCGTTAGAGCTAAAAACAAATCCAATAATAAACAGAAATAGTATTAGTGATTTGTTACACTTTTTTGATAAGTATTTTGTCATAATAGTTTTTCTTTAGATATTAAAAGTTTTGTTTTAAAACAGTTTGGATACCTAGTTTCAAGGATAATTTGTAATCATCAAATATTTTAACAATTGTAGTAGTTGCAGGTTGAGTTGTGGCTGCTGTTCCAGTAATAATTATTTTAGTTGCATTTTTTAATAATGCGATTTGACTTTTTGATAATTTAATGTCATTAATTTTATTTGCTCTCGAAGTAACTCTTCCTGAACCATCAACTGGAGCAGCAGCTAAAACTTCATTATTTGTATTGTATAAATCAAATAAAACAACATCATTTGAATCCAAAAGAATCAAATTAGTTTCAAAATTTATTGGAAATCCATTTGTTGAGTTAATTCGAAATAAAATAGATTCAATTATGTCAACATTGGTGTTGAACTTAAATGGTAAAGTGTCTCGCAATACAAAGTCATAAGCATTTCCTTCAAGAGGTAATTCTAATTCAGCCTTAACAACCAATTTACTAGTTTTTTCAATAAAATTAAGTGTTGGACCAGCAGGATTTGTGGTTGCATTAACCGTATAGTTAAAATATTTTGGGGTTGAGGAAACCAATGTGTTTATGCCAGAAGAATTTCCTTGGTTTAGTTCAGGTATTACAGTGTTGCTTGTGTTTCCCATTATTGAAGGTGCAGTAATAAGAATATTATTAAGGTTTGGATTAGAAATGTTTACAGTTGTTCCATTTACGGTGTTGATTGATTTTAAGTTTGTTATACTCATTTGAATCGGAATTCCAAAAGAATTTTCAACTGAAAGTTTAATTTTAGGATTGATTAAATTAAAAACCCCAGAAGAAGAATTGTTAAAAATTTTAATTAATATAGAATCACTTGAGTTTACAATTGATTGTTGATCAAAATAACCTGTAGCATTCTCAAACACTAAATTATTTAGATTAAAATTAATATCGAAATTTTCATTACCAACAATATTTTGACCTGTACCGTTAATTGTTGCATCTACAATAACTCGTAAAGTATTTGAAGCTGTCCCGTTTGCAGTAAAATCACATGTTGAATTAGCAAGGTTTAATGTTGATGATGTATCCTGAGGAATACTACTACCATAATTCATCTGAATTATTTTTGTTAGTGGAGAACCACCAATAGTAATATCAGGGAAAGTTAATGTAATACTTATATTATGTTTTAATGAAGTGTTTATGTGAATGCTTAATGCTCCACTTTCAAGATTCACAGTATTCAATGTTGAACTACCATTCATAGGGAAATGGATAGGAGTAGAATTAGAGCTTGGTATAGTAGACGAAAAGCTTGGAGTTGGAGATAAACCAAAATCAGTTGGAGATAAACTATAGTTTTGTGAGTAGTTGTTTAATTGAAGGATTGTTTGGGCATTAACAGATCCGATTTCACCTTTGTAATTTAACGCAATTTCACCAGTTACTTGATTGATAATTACTAAATCATTACTGTCTTTTGATGCTAAAATATCATAAACACCAAAATCTGCATATCCGATCGGAACAGCAAGATTTGGGTTCCAAGTACCTCCTGCTATTTTGTTTAAGTCAGGTTTTTTACACCCAAATAGGAAAATAGTAATTAATAATAAAGTCAGCAATGACTTAAAATTCCAGTGTTTTTTCATAGCAGATTCTTTTAATAAAAAAATGATTTAGCAACAATCATTTTCAAAGTTACATATTTTTTTAATCTATTGTATATTGAACGATGAATTCATCAACAATTGAAGTTATTAATGTTTTAGAATTGTAAAAGGTTGATCGAACTATCATTTTTCCGTCTAAAGCTTTTTTGTTTAAGCGCTCGTTATTATTATACAGGTAAATATTATTTCCGATTCCATCAATTACTGTTAAATAAACAGATCCGTAATTTTCAGAAATTGTAACATTATCCAATTGTCCAAAATCTATCAATTGACGCGTGTATATTTCATTTTGAGCATTTATATATATAACTTCATTTCCAGCTTGAATCACTAAAAGCGGATTTTCTAATTCAAACGAAGTTTTAAGTATTTTTCCTCCTGGGAAAGATTTGATTTTTGTTTTAATTCCTTTTTGATCAATTTTCACTAAATCATTTCCTTCTATTGCGAATTGAATTAATTCATTTTCTTGTGGTATGGAATAAGTGTTTTTTGGAATAGCAAAACGCCTGTATTCTTTCTTTTTTGAAAGATTAAACATTGTATAATTATACTCGTCTTTTGCTCCAATAAATAATATTTTTTTACTTGTCCAAACATCAATCGGTTTTTTTATTAATGTCAAACCGCTCTTTATATTAGCGATAATTTTACCTTTGAAATTATAAACTACTAATTCATTTTTTTCATTTGCTACAGCAACGCAATTCGAGCCTTTGAAGTTGAAATAAGTAGCTTCGTTTGTTGCATTTGTTTGAAGTTGAATAGGGAAACCACTTTCTTCATTTCCATTTTTGTTGAACAAATGAATCTCTTTTGAAGTTGTTACAATGTAATTGGTTTGGTCATTGATTTCTACTTCTCTAATTTCTCCAAATGGATATCCTTTGATTTCTTTATGCCAACTTTTTTTACTATTCGAAAATGCTAAAAGTTCTCCATTTTTAGTTAAAACTATAATATTTCCTTCCCCATCTAAAACTTTAAAATCTTCTATATCTAATCCAACTTGCATTGAAATAGATAATTTTCCGGAAGGATTTTTGATGTTAATCTCTTTTGCTTTTAAATGTGTTTCGAAAAGTTTATTTTTAAATTTAGTTTTAGAATATTTTATCTCTTTTTCGATGAATCTTTCAGAAACTTTTTGTGGTAAATCAGAATAGAAATATTTTAGTCGATCTTTTTTTAATGCTAAGGTATTTCCTAAGCGATAATCCGCAACAACTTGTTCGCAAGCATTCTGTGATTCTGAAAAAACAACAAAATCATCCATTAGTTTGATGAAAAATCCATTTTGTTTGTTGCTAGGAAAATTTTTTGTAAGTTGAATGTTTTTGAATTCACCTTCTTCCTCTTTATCACTTTCATTTTGATCTTGTATTAAATCATTTAATACAAGAATTGGGTTTTGTCCATCGATATAATCTGAAATGATTACTTTTTCATTATTGTAATTAAATTCAACAAACCCATTTTCAATCCATTCATTTAGAGGGCTTTTTTTAAATTTTTTGTCTAAAGAAGCATAGTAATTTTTTTCGTAAAAATGATAATTACTGATGGAATTAGGAAGTGCAATTGAGAAAAGTTGTTCATCTTCAATTTGTTTTCCATTGATTAATTTAGACGTTAATGCAATATATTCAATTTTATCTTCACCATTGATGTATATATCAGTTATTGAGAATTGATTGTTGTAAAATTTTACATTATTGGCACTGGCTTTTGTGTCGTGAATTAACCATTCAAATTTATTGTTTGATTTTTGAACTGATTTTGTAGAAATGTAAAGTATTGATTGAGCATATTTTCCGTTATAATTATTAGAGGAAAATGTTTTAAATTTATTAAATTGAATAGGTAGTTTTGCGTTTTTAAATAATTTTATGATGGCTTCTTTCGTCCAATTTTCTTTATTATCGATATAGATATGATTCTGTTTTTTACTAATAATTAATAAGTCATCTTTTCCTAGCCAAGGAATTAAAGCGTTAATGATTTTTCTATTTTCCTCTGTGGTTTTGAATCCTGTTTTTTGGAAAGGATTTTCTGAAAGTCTATTTATAATTAGTATTTCTCCATCTTTTTCTCCGAAAAGAGCAGTTGGAGAAAATTGATTTTCTTTATCAATGATATCCATTCCAACATAGCCTATCCAGATTATGCTAATGAATCCTATTATATAAAGTATGTATTTACTAAACATGATTACCTAATTTTTTTAAAATTACGCTTTTGAGTGATTGTAATTTCTTCAAAAGACTTTATAAATGAACAGAAGATTGTTTAATCAAATAAGGATAATTGGTCAGGAGCTAAAAGTGTAAATGACATTCTATGGTATTTTGATGGACCAATTTGAGCAATAGCTTTTCGGTGATCTTTTGTTGGATAACCTTTGTTTTTTGACCAAAAATAAGAAGGGAATTCTTTGTCAATCATTTCCATATATTCGTCACGATATGTTTTAGCTAATATAGAAGCAGCAGCAATATTTAAAAATTTTCCATCTCCTTTAATGATTGTTTCGTGAGGTATTGAATTGTATTTTTTAAATTTATTACCATCTACTATAATAAATTCAGGTGTTGTTTTTAATTTATCTAGAGCTAAATGCATTGCTTTAATGCTTGCGTTTAATATGTTTATCTCGTCAATTTCTTTTTCATTCACTATGCCAATTCCATAGGCAATAGCGTTTTCTTCTATTATCGGACGTAAAATTCTTCTTTTTTTTTCTGAAAGTTGTTTTGAGTCATTGAGCCATTCGTGCGTAAAATCCTTTGGTAAAATAACCGCTGCGGCAATTACGGGGCCGGATAAACAACCTCTTCCTGCTTCATCACAACCAGCTTCAATTAAGTTTATACTTAAATATGGTAAAAGTTTATTCATAATGTAAAAATCAGAAAAAAATATTAAATTAGCATATGAAATATTGAAAACAACTTTTAATATTTTGAATTCGTTATAATATCAGAAATAATTTAGAACTATGAATAAACTATTTTTTTTAATTTTCTTTGTTGGGTTATCAGTAGTGGGTTTTTCTCAACAAGGCAAAAAAGAAGCAATTTCACTAAGTAAAGAAGAATTGGTTCAAGCAAAAACTATTGGTATTTATACATTTACTTTACCTGAGGGGAATACTCCTGAGAAAGTTTCGGAGAATGCAAAATACTATACAATGTATTTCAAAGTTAAATATAATGCCGATACAAGAGATGCTTCAATTAATATGGTTTCAAATGATGAGAAATCAAGGCATGTAATATGTCGTTTTTTAGTAGCTTCAGGTGTTGAGAAAGTTTTAGTAAATGATAAAGCATCGAATGTTGAAGATTTTTTTCAAACATACTTGAAGTAATTAAAGTGTTAAGTATATTATTGTCGCTCAGAATTTTATTGTTCTGAGTTTTTTTTTGCCTTTCATTTTAAATTACGGAGAGGTTAAAGTGGATACTTCAAAAGCTATATCTGTTGATGAAATGATTACTTATTTTGTAGGTGTTTTAGATAAAGTTGATTTTACTTTTAAAGTAAAAGTAGTTGAAGTTTGCTCGAAGGTTGGATGTTTGATTAATGTTGATAAATTTAATGGTAAGTCATTAACGTTCAGATTTAAAAATCACTTTACGATTCAGATATATTCAAAGTTGAATTCAGTAGCTTATTTTCATTGAAACGTTTATATAAATATTGTTTCTGTCAAAATTTTATAGGATTTTGATTAAGCTGCGGGAAATCAAAAGAAGAAATTAGAAAAATGCTCAGGCAAAATTTGAATTAGGGTTTAAGCGGACGGTTTTTTTTATGCTTTAATATTTTCTAAAAGTCGATCAAGATTTGGGTTTGTCGTTAATGAATCATTACCAATAACTAATATATTTTTACAATCATTACGTTCAAGCCAGAATGTGAAGTTAGATACAGCTACATTTAGTGTTCCGTTGATATCTAATTTTTGAACAGGTTTTTGTTTTTTATCAAAGATGTCTCGAAGTTCATTTGAATCTTTATCAATGCTTTGGTTCTCAGTGAAAATTATTAGTCCATCTATTTCATTTTCTTGTCCAATATGTTTTTTAAATTCACTAATTTCAATATGAGAATTTAAAATCCAGTTTGAAATATGTTTTGAAAATTTTGAATCTGGTAATAAATAAATGTTGTCTACTTTCATTTTCAATTTTTAAAGAAATACGAATTTGTATTTTTTTTATTGTTTTGCAAAAATACTTTTTTAAGCTAATAAACTAGTTTAATTGTTAGTTATTTTAAACAAAATACAATTAAATACTTAGTATCCTAGAATTTTTAAATAATCAGCTGCGGTTTGTTCTTCAGAAAATAATTCTGTTTTTAACTTACCATTTTCATCTCTCCTAATCAGAAGATGCTTAGGTTCTGGGATTAAGCAGTGTTTTAGGCCGCCGAAACCACCAATTGTTTCTTGGTAAGCGCCTGTATTGAAGAAACCAATGTACATCGGTTTGTTCTTGTCAAATTTTGGGAGGTAAATCGCATTTGAATGTTGTTCAGAGTTGTAATAATCATCGCTATCGCATGTTAGTCCGCCTAAAAGTACTCTTTCGTAATCATCATTCCATCTATTAATAGGAAGCATTATGAAGCGTTGATTGATGGCCCAAGTATCAGGAAGATTAGTCATGAAAGAAGAATCAATCATATTCCATTTTTCCCTGTCGTTTTGTTGTTTTTGATGGAGTACACTAAAAATTGCTCCTCCACTTTCTCCAACTGTAAAAGACCCAAATTCTGTTACAATATTCGGTTCTTCAATATCATTGTCCATGCATACTTTTTTAACCTGAGTTAAAATTTCACGAACCATATATGAATAGTCAAAATCAAATGCTAAAGATTTTTTGATAGGAAATCCACCGCCAATATTTAAATGATCTAGTGTTGGGCAAACCTTTTTAAGGTTACAATAGATTCTAAGTAATTTAGTTAATTCATTCCAATAGTATGAAGTGTCATTAATTCCTGTGTTAATGAAAAAATGAAGCATTTTCACAGAAACACGAGGATTGTCTTGAACCATCGATTTATAAAAAGGAATGATCTCACGGTAACGAATGCCTAGGCGAGAAGTATAAAACTCAAATTTAGGTTCTTCTTCAGAGGCAATTCTAATACCAATATTTAATTCTTTATCTGTTGCGTCTAATAATAGTTGAAGTTCTTGAATATTATCAACAACAGGCATTACATTTAAATCAGTGTTTTCAATCAGCCAGGCTATATTTTCAACGTATTTATCTGTTTTGAATCCATTACAAATAACAAATTTACCAGAAGCTAATTTACCAGAAGCATATAAGTTTTTTACAATATCAATATCGAATGCAGAAGATGTCTCAATGTGAACATCATTTTTCATGACTTCATCCAAAACGAAAGAGAAATGTGAACTTTTAGTACAATAAGAATAATGGTAATTCCCACTGTAACCCAAATTATGCATCGCTTCTCTGAACCACCCTTTTGCACGTTGAATATTGTTTGATATTTGAGGTAAATAATTGAATTTTAATGGCGTCCCATGTTCTTCAATAAGTCGCATCAAATCGATGCCATGGAAAAATAAACGATCTTCTCTTAAATTGAATTCATCTTGAGGGAAGTCAAATGTTTGGTCAATTAAATCAATGTATTTAGTTCTCATTCTTAACTACAACTTATTATATTATTTTATGAAATCGATAATCAAAGATGGGGGTCTTCCAATTACCGCTTTATTATTTGTTATAACGATAGGACGTTCAATTAGTTTCGGATTTTCGGATAAAACTGAAAGTATTTGATCGTTCGTTAAATTTTTATCTTTGATTAATGTTTTGTATTCGTCTTCACCTTTTCGCACAAGCTCTATAGGACTGATAGCTAAAAGTGTTATTAAATTTTTCAATTCTTTGATTCCAGGCGTGTCTTTTAAATATTCTTTTATTGAAAATGTTTTACCTGATTCTTCTAAAATAGCAATTACTTCTCTACTTTTTGAGCATCTCGGGTTATGGTAAACAATAATTTCTTTTTCCATTTAAATTCTCCCTTTACTTAGATTTTAAAGCTTATTTTTTGCAAATGTATTATTAATTCAGCAATTAATTTTACACATTAATGAAGAATTAATATAAAATTTAAGTGTTATAAACTGAATTCTATTTCTAAATGAAGGTTGATTGTTGAAAACTGTGTTCTGAAGCACTCTAAATTGAGTTTAAAAGGCTTAAAAATCAAATAGTTTTAATATTTTAACGAATAAGCATGAATGTATGAATAACTACTTTATATTTTTTTAAAGTTACCTTATTTTTTCTTAAATTTGTGGTCGTTAAAAAGGCTGTTAAATCAGCTATAATAAACATAAAGTTATCAAATTGATAATTTACAGAAATTGTATAATTAAAGTTAATATTTAAGATGAATTTATTAGACAAACTAAAGACAAGACTTGGACCTCTAGGAGATCATGCACATTATTCTCATGGTTATTACACTTATCCAAGATTGGAAGGGGAAATCGGAACAAGAATGATTTTCAATGGTGAGGAGAAGTTAGTATGGAGTTTGAATAATTACTTAGGATTAGCAAATCACCCTGAGGTTCGTAAAGCGGACGAAGAAGGTACTCGTAAATATGGCTTAGCTTACCCAATGGGAGCTCGTATGATGAGTGGTAATACAACTTTACACGAACAATTTGAATCAGAAATTGCAACGTTTTTAGATAAAGAAGATGCTTTCTTGATGAATTTCGGTTATCAAGGAATGGTTTCTATTATTGATGCAATCGTTGATCGTCATGATGTGATTGTTTATGATGGTGAATCTCATGCTTGTATTATTGATGGTATGCGTCTTCACTTAGGTAAACGTTTTGTTTTCAAACACAATGATGTTGAAGATTGTGAAAAACAATTAGAAAGAGCACAAAAAATCGTTGCTGAAACAGGAGGTGCAATTTTA
>CALPUT020000056.1 GCA_943326825.2 Chryseobacterium gleum
CACCTTGTGAACCGTTTCCTGTTAAACCAAGTGGAGCGGAAGGAACATATAATAAAGCATCTTTCACTGGAAATAAATGCGCTTTTTTATCAAGAATTGTTGTGTTAATATCTCTTAAAGGTGCATAGTTGTCTAATACATAAAAACCTCTACCAAACGTAGCTGCAATTAAATCACATTCTCTTTGTTGAATGTCTAAATCGTAAACAGCAATGGTTGGTAATCCAGCAATTTTAATCCATTTAACTCCGCCATCTTTTGAAAAATAAGCTCCAAATTCAGTTCCGATAAAAAGTAAATTTGGATCAACAAAATCTTGTCTTACGCAATAAACTGAACCTCTAACAGGAAGATTTCCAGCTATTGAAGTCCAAGTTTTTCCTTTATCACTTGTTTTGAAAATATACGGTTTAAAGTCACCTGAACGATGGTTGTTGAATACAGCAAAAGCTACATTTTCATTGTGTAATGATGCACAAATCATATTGACTCTTGTATTCTGCGGAACGCCAGTAAATGTTGTGTATTTTGTCCAATTTGAACCATCGTTTTCCGAAACTTGGATACATCCATCATCTGCTCCTGCATATAACAAACCTTTCTTTTTTGGTGATTCATCTAAAGCGATAATGTTTCCGTAAATAGTCGTAGAAGCATTTTTCATTACTGATTCCATAGACCAAACTTGCCCCATGACTTTCAGTTTATTACGATCTATTTGTTGCGTTAAATCTGGAGAAATTGTTTGCCAATCATCGCCTTTGTTTGTGCTTTTGAAAACTTTGTTCGCAGCAAAATAAAGTGTTTTTGGATCATGAGGAGAGATTAAAAGCGGTGCATCCCAATTCCAACGGTAACCTGCTTCATCTTTACCTGGTAATGGTTGAATTGAAATTTTTTCGCCAGTAATTGTATTGTAACGAACCAATCCACCATATTGAGATTCAGCATATGCAATCGTTGGATCTATAGGATCTATAGCAGATTCAAATCCATCACCACCATTTGTAATATACCAGTCACTGTTTAAGATTCCTGCATTATTGATAGTTGCTGAAGGTCCACCCATTGAATTGTTGTCTTGCGTTCCTCCATAAATATTGTAGAATGGAGCTTTGTTATCAGTTGCGACTTTGTAAAATTGAATGATTGGTAGATTGTCATAATATTTCCAATCTTTAGCGTGGTTAAACGTTTCGTATAATCCACCATCACAACCGACTAACCAATGGTTTGAATCATTTGGATTGACCCAAATACAATGATTGTCAACGTGTTTTTTGTCTTCACCAGTAGCAACAATTGTTTTCCCTCCATCAGTTGTATGTTGTAACCAAGTATCCATGATAAATACTTTGTCTTTATTTGTATTGTCGCAGATGATTTCTTGGTAATAATTTCCACTCGTTGAAAAACTAGACATTTTTGACCAAGATTCACCTTTGTTTGTTGATTTGAAAAACCCTCCTTTATCGTTTTTTCCCTCAATTATTGCATAGACGTAATTTTCATCAGCTGGAGAAACTGATATTCCAATTCTTCCCATCTCACCTTTTGGTAAACCAGATGAAATTTCTCTCCACGTTTTACCACCATCGGTTGATTTATAAAAAGCTGATTCTGGTCCACCACCAATATATGTCCATTCATGTCGTCTTCTTTGGTGAGTTGCAGCATATAAAATATTCGGATTTTTAGGATCAATTGCTATTTCAGAAACACCTGTTTCATCTGAAATAAATAACGTTCTTTCCCATGTTTTACCACCATCAGTTGTTTTGTAAATTCCTCTTTCACCACCTTTACTCCAAACTGGACCATAAGCTGCAACCCAAACTGTATTTTCATCTGATGGATGAATAATAATATTTCCAATGTGTTCGCTTAATTTTAAACCCATGTTTGAGAACGATTTTCCACCATCTAAAGATTTATATACACCATCACCATATGAAACGGCTCTTTGATTATTGTTTTCACCAGTTCCAACCCAAACAGTATTCGGATTTGAAGGAGCTAATTCTACACAAGCAGTTGAGAAAGAACCGTAATTATCAAAAATTGTAGTAAAAGTTGTTCCATGATTTGTTGTTTTCCATACTCCTCCAGATGCAGCTGCAATATACCAAGTGTTTTGATTACTTGGGTCAACAGCTATGTCTGCAATTCGGCCAGAAGTTAATGCTGGTCCAACTAATCTGAAATTTAAGCCACCTACAATTGATTCATCAACTTCTGCTTTTTTGGTTGATGAGTTCTGAGCATTTGTAGCCGAAATAGCAACTATAAGGATTGTTAATAAGGAAAATACATTTTTCATGTTCAACGATTTTTACACAAAATTACATTAATATTTGGTTGATAATATTAATAGCTACAGTAATTTATATGTATTGATTTTTTTGGAAATTCAATAAAAGAAAATTTCATGCAATCAAACTAAAATAATGTTCGTTTAAAACTGTAACTTTATAAACTTTTAACCGATATAGCATATTGGGTATGATTTTTGTTTTTTATCTATTGAAAATTTAAAAAATTCATTTTTTATGATTAAGCTTGATTTCTTATTTGTAGTATTGTCTTTAATGTCTTCATCTTTATTATTTTCACAAACTGAAGATGAAGCTTGTTTACCACCATCAAAAAAAATCATGAAAATCATTGATGCTGGAAAAACTGCACCGGATGCTATTACAGCCATTTCAAACTTTAATAAAGCAATTGAAGAAAATCCTGATAATGCTTCGCCATATTATGAATATGCAATGTATGCTTTTGAAAGTGGCTCGAAATACTACGAGAAAAATCCTAATCCAACACAGGGAGATAAAAGTTTTCAGAAAGCGAAAGAAATGTTTATTGAAACATTAAATCATTGTAATGATTTTCATGCGAATTGTTTTTATTATTTAGGAGTAATTAATTATACTCAAAAAAACATACCAGATGCTGTTAAGTGGTTTGGTGAATTTAAAAAATTTAAAAGTAGTAACAATGATCGATATCCATTAGATTACGATAAAAAGTTAGCAGACATCAATGAAATTCTTCCTGATTTACAAAGTGAAATTGAGTTGAAAGCAAATCAAGTTCCTTTTGAGCCAAGAATGGTGAAAAATGTTAGCTCTAAAAATGATGAATATTTCCCCATGATTTCACCTGATAATGAGATTATGTTTTTTACTCGAAAAGATACTGTTGATAGAAAACAAACCGGAATGGCTATTGTTGTTCATGAAAATTTCACTTTTTCTCAACGACCAAATGTTGCAGAATATTTTGATAATGGAAAACCATTGAAAGCTCCTTTTAATGATGGAACATTTACTAGTTATGGGGCTGCTACAATGTCTGTGGATAACAAGGAAATGATTATTTGTGCCTGTAAACAAACGCAGGTTAGTGGTCAAAATTATTTGAATTGTGATTTGTATAGAACAGAATACGAAAGAGTAGGTTCAGGATGGCAAGATTATACATGGACTAAACTTGAAAGTTTAGGAGACAAAATTAATACTGCGAATGGATGGGAAGGTCAACCAACTTTATCGCCAGATGGTAACACTTTGTATTATACTGTTATGCGTCCGACTTCAAAAGATAACGATATCATGATCGCAACAAAAGGCGCTGACGGTAAGTGGGGAAATGTGAAACCTTTTTTATACAATAGTAATGGAAAAGATAAAAGTCCATTCTTACATCAAGATAGTGAAACTTTGTATTTTGTATCAAATGATTCAGAAAAATTAAAAGGTGTTGGAGGATTGGATATTTATTATTGTCGATGGGATGCGAATACGAATAACTGGTCAAAACCTAAAAATATTGGTTATCCTATAAACTCTATTGATGATGAATTAGGAATTTTTGTTTCTACTGATGGAACGTTGGCATACTATTCTTCTCGTCAAGGCGGAAACTGGAATATTTATTCATTTGACTTGTATGAAGAAGCTCGACCAACTGGAGTGACTATCTTGAAAGGTGATTTAAAAGATGAAAATGGAGAACCTATTAAAGGGGCTGAAATTGAAGTAGCTTATGCTGGAACAGGCGAAGTGACTAAAGTGAAAGTGAATGGTAATGACGGACACTTTGCCACTGTTGTAAAGAACACGACCAAACAAGATGTAATGGTTACTGTCAAAAAAGAAGGTTATGCTTTTGATTCAAAATTAATTACAAAAGAAGAATTAGAAAAAACGATTCCTGTAAAAACTTCTGAACCTAAAGAAGTTGCTTTGACAAATCCAATAACTAATTCAAAAGATGATAAATCAACTAAAGGGCAAAAAGAAAATAAAGTAAAACCAAAAGAAGCTCCCCAAAAATCAGATAAAGAAAACAAACAAGCTAACGGAAATAGTAAACCTTTAAAATCTGAAGTAGTAGAAGTTGTTCGTCCGAAAGATGTATCAATTAGGAATAACGACTTATTAGTGAAAGAAATCAAAGTTGGAGCTGCTTATACGATCAACGATATCTTATTTGCTACTAATTCATATGACTTGAATGATCGTTCAAAATTTATTTTAAAACAGTTTTCACGTTTCTTAATCGAAAATCCGAATGTAATAATAATGGTTCAGGGACATACGGATGACCAAGGAGATGATCAACAAAATTTATTGTTATCAGAAGGTCGTTCAAATGCTGTTAAATTATATTTAATAGCTTGTGGAATTGATGGAGCTCGTTTAAAATCAAAAGGTTTTGGCGAAACCATGCCTAAAGTTGAAAATATATCTGATTATAATAGGGCTAAGAATAGACGTACAGATTTCTTGATCGAGAAGATATAATTAAATTAAGAAATTAGGCAGTAATAGTTTGAAGTTAAATCAATTGTGTTTTAGAAGATTTTTCTACTCTCAATTTCTGGTTGATTAGTTTCTATTTTAAATGAATAAGTTATAGAATTAAATTCTTTATGGGTGATTTTTCCATCTAATTGTTCTAAAAAACTATCTTTCAAATCTGTTCTATATGTTTCGTTTACAAATAAGATTTCATCTCTAGTTTCTATATGAATTAATACAATAGATTGATCCATTGAAACATTAACTAAAAGGATATCATCCGATTTTGATTTGAAGGTCTTGTAAAAAAAATCAGCTATACATTCATGAATAAATAATCCAAAAGGGACTGCTTGTTTGATGTGAAAATCATTTGAAACAATACAATTTACAGTTATATTTGGTCGGATATAATTCCCGTTTTCATTTAGAGTATAGCTTTCTACAATTTCTGTTAGGTATCGTCTTACCGGTATGAAAAATCCATTCATTTTATATGATTGGTGATGATGCGCTAGGGCTATAGTGTGAATTGCATGCCATATTTCTTGTTGGATGAAATTAAAGTTTTCAGGGGTTGATTTTTCACTTTTTAATTTGATTAAAGAACTTATAATACTAAGATTATTTTTTAATCGATGTTGAATTTCAGCTAATAGAATTTCTTTTTCTTTGTTTTTTTCTCGTTCTAACTGATTTAACTTACTCTCTTCTGTAATTAATTCTTGAAGTAATTCGAGTTTTCTTAAATTAGATTTTATAATATAATAGATAAAATAAGATACTGCTAATAAAGATAAAATCAGATTTGATTTAAACATAATTACTACTTGTTCTTTTTTCAAAGTTTGATTTTCGAACAATTTATAATCAGTAAAAACATTTGTACATGCGAGAATAATAATGATAAAAGTTTGTAAAAAGACAATTTTTCGATCTTTTTGTGTCTTAAAGTCAAACAAATTAGCAATGCCAAGAAACAATGGGAAATAATACAAATATGAACCAGAATTAATTCCAGCATATGAATCAAAATAAAATATTCCAAAAGAAATAATTGAGTATAAGTAGGAAATAGCAATTTTATATTGATTAATATAATTAAACAAGATTGTAAAAAGAGAGAATACACAAAAGAAAATTAATAATATTCCTGAGAAAGGATCATTAACATAAAGATTCGTAATTCCTGAAATGAAAAAAACAAGCGATGCAATTAATGTAAATACATTTAATAGTCTAATCTTAATTCTTTGATCATCTGACAATGAATCGTCAATTCCTATTTCTGAAATTTTCAAAAGTGTAAAATATGATAGTTTATTTCAAACAAAGTTAGTGAATTTCAATATTTAAAAAGCTATTTTAGAGACATTAAAATCTACCAACTCATCAATACCTGGTAAACTTCCATTTTCAGAATACTGCCAATGTAAAATTCTTTCATCGTCAATGCATTCAGGTTTTCTGGAATATGCAGCAATCCAAAATTTGTAATCTTTAAAATAATCTTTAAATTTTGTGTCAAAGAAATGATTAGATGTGTATATTATTGGACGCATTCCTGATTTTCTCTCTACTTCTTTTAACCAAATTTCCATCTTATTTCGAAGGTCCTCATCAGAAATACCTTCCGTTTCAACATCTAGAACTGGTGGAAGATCAACTTCTCTTTTTTTCCAATGATTAAGAAAATGCTCAGCTTGAGGTAAAGGTGCATCTTGTGGACTAAAAAAATGGTAAGCTCCATTTGGAATACCTTTATTATTCAACGTTTTTCTGTTTTCCTCCCATTTTGTATCAATATGAGAATTACCTTCTGTTGCCTTACAGTAGACAAATTGAATGATAGTGTCAAATTTTTCATCGTCAAGCAATACTTTCCAATCAATTTCACCTTGATGATGTGAAATGTCAATTCCAAATGATTCGAATCCTTTAGGAATCTCATGAACAAAATCATTTTTATTGATTTTTTTAGATTTGCTAGGAATGAAAAACCATCCAATTCCTGAAATGACTAAAATTATCAATAGCCAAATTGCAATTTTTCCTATAGAAGATTTCTTCTTTGAATTTTTAGCTTTACGTTTTTGTTTGGCCATAATTTTTATTGCTCGTATACTAAATTCTGATGTAAACTAAAAAAGCTCCTCAATTTGAGAAGCTTTAAATGTATATAGTTGAGCACTATTTTTTAGCAGCTTGAGCAGCCAAAGAAGCAGCACTTCTCTTTTCTCTAATACGAGCAGATTTACCTGTTCTTTCACGGAAGTAGAATATACGAGCACGACGAACAAATCCTCTTTTGTTAATTACGATGTCCTCAATGAAAGGAGAAGCAATTGGGAAGATACGCTCAACACCAATGTTTCCTGACATTTTACGAACTGTGAAAGTTTCAGTAACACCTGAACCACGACGTTGAATAACAACACCTTGGTATTGCTGAATACGCTCTTTGTTACCTTCTTTAATTTTATATGAAACAGTTACAGTATAACCACTTTTGAAAAAAGGGAAGTTTTTTACTTCAACTAATTCGTTCTCAATTTGTTTTAAAATATCCATGACTCTTAATTTCTATATTTCCGCGTAATTCGGGGTGCAATATTACGAATAATTTCTCATTTTCAATAAAAAAACAATAAAAAATGTGAAATTATTTTACTTTCCCCATAAATTTAAGGTTTATTACTGTTTTAGATGTATTATTTGAAATTTTTATTTTAAATTCATATTTCATTTTAGTATGTTTAATGAAGATTTTGTCTTAGTAGATGGAAAAAATAATAATTGGAAGAAAAGATAAAGTAGACTTACCTGATTTTGGACTAGAGAATATTCATGTGAAAGTTGATTCAGGTGCATATTCTTGTTCGATTGATTGTCATTATTATCAGGAAATTGAAAAAGATGGTCAAAAAGTATTAGAAGTGATATTTTTGGAAGATAATCACCTTTTGTACACTGGTGATAGATATTATTTCCCATTATATAGATTGAAAAGAGTAAAATCATCGATTGGAAAAGTTCAAGATCGTTTTTTTATTCAAGGCAAAATTGTGGTTTTTGGAAAAGAATACGAAACAGAATTCTCTTTATCTAAACGTCACGAGATGAAAAATCCAATATTAATTGGCCGTAAATTATTGAATAAGGAATTTTTAGTCGATTCATCTTTGATTAATTTGTCTTACAAACACAAAAAGAAAATGAGGACATAATAAGGTATATAAATACATTCGAAAAATAGTAAATAAGAAGCGATATCGCATTACAATAAATAGGAAGGAAATAGATGAAAATTGCCATATTATCACGTAACACAAATTTGTATTCTACACAACGATTAGTAGAAGCTGCTCGAAGTAGAGGACATGAAGCGAATGTGATTGATCATTTAAAATGTAATATCGAAATTGAACAAACTGGACCATCATTGTATTATGGGGATCATTATTTAGAAGGATATGATGCAGTTATTCCCAGGATTGGAGCGTCAGTAACTTTTTATGGTACAGCAGTTGTTCGTCAGTTTGAAATGATGGAAGTATTCTCGGCTGTTGGTTCTAGAGGAATAATTCATTCTAGAGACAAATTAAGATGTTTACAAGTTCTTTCCCGTGAAGGATTGGGATTGCCAAAAACAGTTTTCACGAATTATTCTAGAAACGTTGAACATGTTGTTGAATCAGCAGGAGGAGCTCCCGTTGTTTTAAAATTATTGGAAGGAACTCAAGGTTTGGGTGTTGTTTTGGCTGAAAATCAAAATGCTGCTCAATCTGTTTTAGAAGCATTTAATGGTTTGAAAGCAAGGGTAATTGTTCAAGAGTTTATTAAAGAGGCAAAAGGAGCTGATGTTAGAGCATTTGTTGTTGATGGAGAAGTTGTAGGAGCTATGAAACGTCAGGGTAAACCAGGAGAATTCCGATCAAATTTACATAGAGGAGGTAGTTCGAGAATAATTGAATTGACCGAAGAAGAAAAAGACACTGCAATTAGAGCTGCAGAAGCTGTCGGTTTAGGTATAGCGGGTGTAGATTTATTACAATCCGAAAGAGGACCGTTGGTGTTAGAGGTTAATTCTTCTCCTGGTTTGGAAGGGATTGAAAAAACAACAGGCACAGATATTGCTGGAAAAATCATTCAATATATTGAACGAAACGTTAAGAAATGAATCTAAAACATAAAAAGTTTGTAATTCTGAATGAAGAAATTCATCCAGGAAAGGGAGCTCAATTAAATTTAGAAGTAGCACATTTACATACACATACACCTGTTCAGGTTCCTGTGATTGTGGAGCGTGGAAAAGTGGATGGACCGGTTGTTTTATTAATGGCAGGAATGCATGGTGATGAAATAAACGGTATGGAAATTATCCGTAGAGTTATTCGAAAAGGATACAATAAACCAACTGAAGGAATTATTATCTGTATACCTGTTTTTAATATTTTTGGATTTTTGAATGTAATGCGTGTCCTACCTGATGGTCGGGATTTGAATCGTAGTTTTCCAGGGGCAAAAAACGGTTCTTTAGCAAGTCAATTTGCATATCATTTCATGAAGGAAATAGCTCCAAAAGTTGATTATGTAATTGATTTTCATACGGGATCTGCACAGCGAAATAATATGGCGCAAATTCGTTGTGTATTTAAAGATAATGAAAGTATGGAGTTGGCTCGGATTTTTAATCCACCCTTTATTATCCATTCAGCTTATATTGCTAAATCTATTCGAGAATCGATGAGTAAAAGAGGTAAAAAGATTCTTTTATTTGAAGGCGGTAAAACGAATAGTATTGAAGAAGGAATTGTAAAAGAAGGAGTTGATGGAATTAAACGCTTTTTGAATCATTTGAACATGCGTTCATTTAAAGAGGTTGGTAATCATCATCATCCAGTTTATATAAAAGAGCATAAATGGCTAAGAGCTCCTAATTCAGGAATGTTTCAAACGGCTGTAAAAAACGGTGATAAAGTAGAAGTAGGAACTATTTTGGGCATGGTAACTGATCCGTTTGGTAAAATTGAGAAAAGAATTAAATCTCCAATGGAAGGTTATGTTTTTTGTATAAATGAATCTCCAGTAGTTAATAAAGGTGATGCTATTTTCCATATAGGAGCAAAAGTAGAATATCTATAAGTATTTATAACGCAAAGCTAGAATATAAAGAGATTTACTAGTTTTGCACGACTAAACGAAAAAATACAATGTCAGTACATTCTGAAATAAAAAAAGTAACAACGCATACGTTACAAGAAATGAAAAATACTGGTCGTAAAATTACGATGTTAACAGGTTACGATTTTTCTATGGCTCGAATCATTGATACAGCTGGAATAGATGTTATTTTGGTCGGGGATTCAGCTTCAAATGTAATGGCGGGACATGAAACAACATTACCAATTACGTTAGATCAAATGATTTATCATGCTTCTTCTGTTGTTAGAGCTGTAAATAGAGCGTTGGTTGTTGTAGATATGCCGTTTGGTTCATATCAAGGAAATTCGAAAGAGGCATTGTCAAGTGCGATTCGTATTATGAAAGAATCAGGTGGTCATTCTGTAAAA